>JAKJDB010000020.1 GCA_022706175.1 Candidatus Zhuqueibacterota bacterium
TCGCTTTTCTCCACTCCATATCTCCAAGCCGCCTCTTTGCCGAATGCCAAACCCGCGCAGGTGGGCTTTTCCGCAGAGCGGCTGGATCGTCTGAGCCGCGCCATGCAGGCGTACGTAGACCAGGGCCGTGTGGCCGGGTTGGTGACGCTCGTTGTGCGCGACGGCAAAGTGGTCTATGAAAAAGCGTTCGGCAAAATCGACATCGAACGCAACCAGCCCATGCCGGTCAACGCCATCTTTCGCATCGCCTCGCAGACCAAGGCGATCACCAGCACGGCCATCATGATGCTGCAGGAGGAGGGCAAACTGCTGTTGGATGATCCGGTGGCCACATACATCCCCGAGTTTGCCGGCGCCCGTGTGGCGATGCCGTTAGAAACAAAAAATTCGCCCAATTATTATACGATTCCGCTGAAACGCGCCATCACCCTGCGGGATCTGCTCACCCATACGGCCGGCATCTCTTATGGAAGCGGTCCTGCCAAAGCAGAATGGCAGGCGGCCGGTCTGAACACATGGTTTCTGGCTGATAAAGATATGACCATCGGCCAGGTGATTAAAAAACTGGCGACCTTGCCTTTGGATGCGCAACCGGGTGAAAAATTCATCTACGGCTACAACACCGATATTCTGGGGTATGTGGTCGAATGCGTCTCAGGTCTGAGCCTGGCGGACTATATCCAGCGAAATATCACCGGCCCATTGGGCATGAACGATACCGCATTTTTCCTTGCCAAAGAAAACCTTGACCGTTTTACCTCCGTGTATGGGATCGATGACCAGGGTGTTCTTACGCTCAAGGAGGATCGCGGCAATAATTTTTACATGCAAGGGCCGCAAAAGTGCTACGCCGGCGGCGCCGGACTGCTGTCCACCGCCCGGGACTATGCCACCTTTCTACTCATGCTGCAGCAGGGCGGACAACTGAACGGCGTCCGCCTGCTTTCACCCAAGTCCGTGCAGCTGATGACCGCGGACCATGTCGGCAACCTGTACGGCGCTCAGGGATTTGGTCTGGGATTCTGGATCACCGATCGTCTGGGCCGCAACGGCCAGTTGGGAACAGTTGGCGCTTACGGCTGGGGCGGCGCATATCATACCGTTTATTGGGTCGATCCACAGGAAAAACTGGTGGCCGTACTGATGACCCAGCTGTTGCCCGCCACCAACAGCGATTTGCACGGCAAATTTCGCGCACTGGTCTATCAAGCGATGGTTGATTCCTATGCTGCAAGCACCCACTGATCATTTCACCGCGGCTCGAGAGACCGCAGAGTATCACTGGTCTACTGGTGTTCAAGCCCCACGCCGGCATCCCGGCGAAAAAAGCGTATTTGAAAAGCCTCAGAAGGGGAATGCCATGTCTCTTATGCTGAAAATGTTTTGTTTTCTGGCGCCCGTTTTTTCTGCCGCACCGCTTGCTCAGGGGCAAACGGTTTTGCTGACTCCCAAACCCGGTCCTGCGCCGCGCATCAATGGGCCTCTGGTTTATGGCTGCCGGCCGGGCCATCCGTTTCTCTATCGCATTCCCACGCAGGGTCAGCGGCCGATTCAATTCAGCGCCCAAAAATTGCCGGCAACGCTGCGCCTGGATCCCCACACCGGATTAATCACCGGCACTGCGCCTGACCGCGGCAGCTATCAGGTCACTCTGTCCGCGAAAAACCGGCACGGAAAAATGAAGCGGCCGTTTAAAATCGTCAGCGGCGACACCCTTGCCCTCACCCCCCCCATGGGCTGGAACCACTGGTACGCCCATTATGACCGGGTTACTGATAAGCTGATACGCGAAGCGGCGGACAGTGTGATCCGCAACGGCATGGCGGACGTGGGCTATCAGTATATCAACATCGACGATTGCTGGATGAATGCGGAGAAAAACCGCGATCCGCTGCGCGTGGGACCTTTGCGCGACGCGGACGGACGCATGCTGTCCAACCAGCACTTTCCCGATATGAAAGCGCTGACCGATTATATTCACCGCCAAGGGCTCAAGGCCGGCATCTACAGCTCACCGGGGCCGACGACCTGCGCTGGATTCTGCGGCAGCTATGAGCATGAAGCCCAGGATGCCAAACAGTTTGCGGACTGGGGATTTGATTTTTTAAAATACGATTGGTGCTCTTTTGATCAAGTAGTCAATAAGGTGCGTAGCCTTGAAAATCTGCAAAAGCCCTATGTTTTAATGGGAGCCCTACTGCAGCAGCAGAATCGTGATATTGTATTGAACCTGTGCCAGTACGGCATGGGCAATGTGTGGGAATGGGGGGCGCAAGTGGGCGGCCACAGCTGGCGCACGGCCGGGGACCTAGGCTATGAATTGAATCGAATTTTCCAAGTGGCGCTCATGAACGCAAAGCATCGCGCCTGGAGCAGACCGGGCAGCTGGAATGACCCCGATTACATCCAGATCGGATATGTCGGCAACGCCCGCACTGCCGGCGAACCCGAGCCCTGTCCGTTCACAGCGGAGGAACAATACGCCTTTATGTCGCTGTGGTCCCTCATGGCCTCCCCCCTGTTCTACAGCGGGGATCTGAACAAGATGGATGAACTCACCCTCAATGTACTGTGCAATCCGGAAGTGATCGAGATCAATCAGGATCCGCTCGGCGTGTGCGCCAGGGTTGATTCACTCAGCCCGGAGACTTTTCTGATGGTTAAAGAAATGGCGGACGGGTCCACAGCCATCGGCCTGTGCAACAGCGGCGAGCAGGCGGTCCAAATCACCGCCGGCTGGCCGCAATGCGGATTAAAGCGGAAAAAAATCGTTCGGGATGTTTGGCGCCATAAGGATCTGGGGCTGTTCGATACCGGTTTCACCGCAACGGTGCCGCGGCATGGGGTGGTATTGGTTCGCGTGCGGGATGGCGGAAAAAAAAGGATTCTCTGATGAACCCTGCCGCCGCGGCGGAAACGAAAGGTCTTTCGTGATGCCGATTCACCGAACCTGAATATGAAGGGCGATGTTCACCCTGTGCAGCGCCATTGTCGCGGCGATCTGCAGAGTCCTATGCCCAATCGGCGTAAACTGATCAGGCCTCGCACACAGCGGCCGGCAACCGCGACCCTGGATGCAGGCCGCAATCCTGCTTGAAGAAAGGTCACTGAGCGGAAAACTTGTACTCGCAGATATGATGATAGGTTTCGCCTGGATTCAACACCACAGTGGGAAACTGCGTCTGATTGGGTGAATCCGGAAAATGTTGTGTCTCCAGACAAAATGCGGTGCGAAACAGATAGGGTTTGCCGCCCTTGCCGACCTGGTCCCCGTTGAGAAAATTCCCGCCATAAAATTGCAGGCCCGGTTCCGTGGTGAGCACCTCCATCACCCGTCCGGAGACCGGATCGTACACGCGCGCCGCAGGTTGCAGGCCGGAGTCTGCGGTGCGGTTGAGCGCATAATTGTGGTCATACCCTCTTGCCAGCTTGAATTGATCGAATTCAGCCTGCAGCCGGGCGCCGACCGGGGTGGCCGTGCGGAAATCCATGGCCGTGCCCTCCACCAACGCCAGCTCCCCGGTTGGGATCAGCACTGAATCCACCGGAGTGTACCGATCCGCATAGATCATCAGCTCGTGATCGTTGATTGTGCCGTTGCCGGCGCCGTGCAGGTTGAAAAATGAATGGTGCGTCAGATTCAGCACAGTCGGCTGGTCTGTGGTCGCAGCGTATTCGATGCGAAAGGCGTTGTCCACCGTCAGGCTGTACTTCATTTCCACCTTCAGATTGCCCGGGTACCCCTCCTCACCGTCATGGGAAACATATCTCAGCACCAGTTGATCGTTGCCGGCCGGTTGGGCATCCCAGACCACATTATGAAAGCCTTTGGGGCCGCCGTGCAGGGACTGACCGTTGTTGTTGCGCGCCAGCTGATAAGTTCGATTGTTTAACGTAAAGCGTCCGTCCGCAATCCGGTTGCCGTAGCGTCCGATCGCAGCGCCGAAATACGGCTCCTGGCTGTTCAGATAGCCCTGCAGCGAGTCAAATCCGAGAACGATGTCGTCCAAGCGGCCCTTGCGATCCGGCGTCAGCAGGGCCACCACCCGGGCGCCATAGTTGGTCACCGCCATGTGTAAGCCGGACTGATTATGGAGAAAATAAAGGCCGGTCGTTTTTCCATCGATCCGCGCGCTGAACCGCGCCGGATCCAGGCCTGTAAGCGCCTGGGTCGTGGCCGGCTTTTGCGCAGTGCATCCGAGACACAACAACCATAAAAGGCCGAGCATCCAGCCTGCGTTCTTTTTCACCTGAAACTCCTTCCTCGCATTCCTGCCTGTGCCGGCGGTCTCTTCGGCCGATTCCCCGTCAAAACGGATTTTCATCAGCATAGCGTTGACCTGCCGGTTGATTATAGGACACATCCTCCACACCCAGCACTTTGACGGCGCTGAACAGCGACTTGCCGGCATGGGCAAAGGCCACTGCGGTGTGATGCGGGAACCGCTTTCCGATCAACACATGCCGGTAAAACCGGCCCATCTCCCGGACGGCGAACACGCCGATGCCGCCGAAAGAGCGCGGATCGATGTCCAGCACCTCGCCCTGGGCCAGATATGATTTCAGCTGCGTATCTGCCGTCGACTGCAGGCGAAAGAGCGTGATCGGGCCGACCTGAATGCGGCCCTCCAGCGTGCCGCGGGTTATTGTCGGCGGCTTGTCAGGTTCCAACAACCGATGCATGATCAATTGATGCTGCATGCTCGGTTTGATCATGCAGGCGGAACTGACATTGCCGCAGTGAAAGGCCATGAACAGATCAGTCGGCTTATACTCCTTCAGTTGCGCCTGATTAATCTGGATCATGTCCTTGGGCACGGTGTTGTTGATGTCCAAAAGGGTCGGCGGCTGCAGGGTCGCACAGGCGGCCATGTATTCCGACAATGCGCCGTAGATGTCCACTTCACAGGCAACCGGAATGCCCTCTGCGGCCAGCCGTCCGTTGATAAAACAGGGCACATGGCCAAAATATTTTTGAAAAGAAGGCCAGCATTTATTGGCAAAAATGCCGAACCGGCTGGCGCCGAGATGTTTTTCCATAAAACGGCGCAGCGCCACCTCATACCAGGCTAAGCGTTCGATCAACTCGGGATAGGTATTGCCCGCGCCCAGCTCTTTGGACATGGATTCCATGGTAGGTTTGACCAAGGGATCCGTTTTAGCCGCCTGACAGATATCATAGAGATCCAGCTCGCTGTTTTCCATGATCTCGATGCCCAGATCGTAGAGGGGCTTGATCGGCGCGTTGCAGGCGAGAAAATCCTGCGGCCGCGGACCAAAAGAGAAAATCTTGAGCCCTTTAATGCCCAGCAGCACACGTGCCACCGGCACGAATTCGCGGATCATCTCTGCCACCTCTTCGCTGTCGCCGACCGGGTACTCGGGCACATAAAGGCGCCGCTTGCGCAATCCGTTGTTATACGAGTTGCTCAGCATGCCACAGTAGGCATCGCCGCGCCCCTGGATCAGATCGTTCTGGCTCTCTTCCGCCGCCGCAGCGACCATCACCGGCCCGTCGAATCGCTGAGCCATCAGACTGGTGGGACCTTCGGGGCCGAAATTGCCCAAAAACACAACCAGCGCATTCACCCCTTTATCCCTTGCCTCCGCGAGAGCCAGCAGGGCATCGTTCTCGTTCTCCACGGTTTTTTCACATTCAACGATGTCGATCTTTTTCTTCAGACAAGCAGCAGTCACAGCCCGGCGGCGGCGGATGGACAGCTCGAGCGGAAAACAGTCCCTACTGACCGCAATGATTCCCAATTTAACCACAGGCACGTTTTTCATATTTGGCACTCCCGGTTGGTTCACTCGGTTGTGAACTGCTTTTCGATCACTTCTCCTAATGCGTTGTAGCGGGCGTACAGCTCCTGATATTTTCGGCTGTTGTTCAGATTCGGTTCAAAAACTTTTTCAAAACCGCTGCCCATGGCTTTCTGCGCAGCCTGAATCGATGGATACACTCCGCAGGCGGCGGCCGCGGCCATGGCCGCACCCAGAGCGCAGGCCTGTTCAGAGGCCACCACCTTGATGGGCATGGCGAGCACGTCCGCGGTCACCTGCATGACGAACGGCGATTTTTTCGCAATGCCGCCCAATGCGATGACGCCGTCGATGCGCACGCCTTCCTGAATGAACCGTTCGATGATCTTTTTCGAACCAAAGGCGGTGGCCTCCACCAGCGCACGAAAAACACGCGGCGCATCGCTGCCCAGAGTCAAACCGATCAGCGCGCCTTTGAGCGCCTGATTCGCATCCGGCGTCCGGCGGCCGTTCATCCAATCCAGGGCCAGCACCGTCGAATCCTCGATCGCGATCTTTTCGGCGGCCAGGCTCAATTCAGGGATCAGCCGCTCTTCGATTTTCTTCAACAGATTTCGCTTGGCCGACTCTTCGCAGTCGGCCACGGCCATCAAGACATTCTCCATCGGCCACATCAACAGATCCCTGAACCAGGCGTAAATGTCGCCGAAGGCGGATTGTCCGGCTTCCAACCCCAGCAGGCCGGGAATGATGCTGCCGTCGACCTGTCCACAGATGCCGCGGACCAGTTTCTCGCCGGTTTTTGGTATTTCGCAGGTGATCATGTCGCAAGTGGAAGTGCCCATGACTTTAACCAGCAGGTTGGGTTCGATTTCGGCGCCGACAGCGCCGAAATGAGCGTCAAAAGCTCCAACGCCCACCACCACCTTTTGCGAAAGCCCCAGGCGTTGAGCCCATTCGGCCGACAGAGTGCCGACCGGTACTTCGCCGGTAAAAGTCTCGGTATACAGCCGGCTGCGCAATCCCTTCAATTTAGGATCCAGTCCGGCTAAAAACGCCTCAGAGGGCAGGCCGTTCCAGGAGGCATGCCACATGGCTTTATGGCCTGCCGCTGTGCGGCTGCGCTTCAGGGTCAATGGATTGGTATCGCCACACAGCAAAGCCGGCAACCAGTCGCAATGTTCCACCCAGGAGAAAGCGGCCTCAGCCACTCGGCGATCAACCCGCAGCACATGCAGAATCTTGGACCAGAACCATTCGGAGGAGTAGATGCCGCCCTCGTATTGGGTATAGTCTTCTCCGCCCCAGGTGCGGGCATGATGATTGATCTCCTCCGCCTCCTTGACCGCGGTATGATCCTTCCACAGCACAAACATGGCGTTGGGATTTTCTGCAAACTCCGGCGTCAGGGCCAGCGGGACGCCCTGTTGATTCACCGCACAGGGCGTAGAGCCTGTGGTGTCGACGGACAATCCTCTCACTTTGGCCGCTGTGCCGGCAGGGGCTTTCTGCAGCGCGCCGGTCACCGCTGCCTGCAATCCTTCGATGTAATCCAGGGGGTGCTGACGAAACTGATTCTTCATGGGATCGCAATAAAGGCCGGCCTGCCATCTGGGATAGTAAAAAACCTCGCTGCTGATCTCCCGGCCGTCGGCCGCATCAACGATCAGGGCGCGCACTGAATCAGTGCCGTAATCAACGCCGATAACCAAGGCAGTGTTTTTTTCCATGTTTTTTCCTTTTTGAACGGATCGTGCCAGCGGTTAAGGTTGGATAAAAAATTTGTGAACAGTGACATGATGATAGATTTTACCTGGATAAAGGAGACAGGATGGAAAGGAGCGATGGTGCAGTGAGTCGGGAAATAACTGCGTCTCCAGGCAAAGGGCGCTGTGCTTCCGATACACAGCGCCTCCGGCGCCCTGCAGGTTATCGAGAAAGTTCCCTGTGTAGACTTGCACGCCGGGCTTAGTGGTCCACACTTCCATGCCGCGGCCGCTGGCCGGATCCGCCACCCGGGCGGTCAGCACCAGCCCCGGGTGGGCGCGCGCGATGACAAAACAGTGATCATACCCTCCTACCGCCTCGATCTCCTGCCCGATCCTTTTAGGTACAGTGAAATCGAACGGCGTATTAAACACCGAAGCGATTTGGCCGGTCGGCAGCAGGTTTTCGTCCACCGGCAGATAACTTGGACACTTTAACATCAGTTCATGATCATAAATGGTCGAACGGCCGGCGCCGGCAAAATTCCAATAAGCATGATTGGTCAGATTGATCGGCGTGGCCCGGTCCGTCGTGGCCTGATAGTCGATCAGCAATTCGTTTTTTTCGTTCAGCGTATAAGTCACGACCACCTGCAGATTTCCGGGATATCCCTCTTCCCCATCCGGACTTTGGCCGCTGAGTTTGACGCCGGCGCGCGCCTGGCTGAAGAACGGTTCTGCGTCCCAGAGTTTTTTATCAAATCCCACAACGCCGCCGTGCAGATGCGTGATGCCTTTTTCATTGCAGGCCAATTGATAGCGGCGGCCAGCGATCTCAAAGGAGCCGTGCGCGATCCGGTTGGCGCAACGGCCGACCAGGGCGCCGAAATAGGGGTGGCTGCCCAGATAGCCCTGAAGATCGTCGAAGCCGAGACACACATTGTCGATGCGGCCGGAGCGGTCGGGCATGTTCAGGGCGATGAGAATGCCGCCATAATTGGTGACCTGAGCGGTAATACCGTTGTTGTTGGAAAGAATAAAGTGCTGTACCTCACGGCCATCCCCCAGTCTGCCGAAAACCATCTGTTGCAAGTCCATAAAAAAACCTCATCATGAATAACCCGTCATCAAAGAGGCTTGTCCCGCGGCAAGCGCATCCGGCTTGAAAGTAGTGGGAATTTTAAAAAATGTCAAGGGATAAATCTGTTGCTAAATTGGTGGTCGAGTGTTACATTTACAGCAGACTTGTCGACAGGAGTATTTATGAAAAAAACATTTGAGGTTATGCTCATGATCGCATTTTTAAGCGCTGGACCGCTGCAGTCGCAAACGCGAGAACGCGCTGCGGTTCCCCTTCGCTACACCTGGAATTTGCAGGATCTCTACGCTACGGATGACGAATGGAGAAAAGAGAAGGAAAAATACGCGGCCCAGATACCGGCGCTGTCCGCTTTAAAGGGAAAGCTGTCCACACCGGCGGGGTTGCTGCAGGGTCTTAAAACCGTCAGTGGAATCAGCAAAGAGCTGGTGCGGCTGGCCAACTATAGCAGCATGAAATCCGATCAGGACACGCGCGATGCCGGCTATACGGCCATGCGGCAGGAGATGTCGCAGATCTTTACTGATCTGCAAACACAGACGGCCTTCCTCGAGCCCGAGATCCTCAAGCTGGGCCGGCAAACGGTTGAAACCATGATCAGTCAGGAACCGGGCTTGCGCGAGTACAAGATGTATCTGCTCGATCTGTTCCGGCGCAATGAACACAAGCTGTCCGAGAAAGAGGAAAAACTGATCGCCGAAGCCGGACTCATGGCTGAAAGCCCATACAACATCTATTCTCTGTTCAGCAACGCTGAACTGCCTTATCCCCAGGTCACGCTGTCGGACGGCCGCACGGTGCTGGTGGACCAGGCCGGGTACCAACGATATCGTGCCTTGACAAACCGCCAGGATCGTGAAAAGGTGTTTCAGGCTTTTTTCGCCGGACTGGAAAAGTTCCAACGCAGCCTGGGCGCCGCGCTATACGGCCAGATCAAGAAGGATCTGTTTTACAGCCGAGCGCGCAACTATCCCAATACCCTGGCCGCCTCGCTGGATGAAAACAACATCCCTGAGGCGGTCTATCTCAACCTGATCAAGAACGTGAACGATCATCTGCCTACCTTTCACCGCTATCTCACTCTGCGTAAAAAAATGCTCAAGGTGGACCAACTCAAATACTCTGACCTCTATGTGCCGGTGGTCCCGGGCCTCGAGTTAGAGTACTCGATCGAACAGGCTCAGGCCATGATCCAGGAGGCGCTCAAACCACTGGGCAAGGAGTACGGTAAAGTGATCGAGCGCGCCTTCAATGAGCGCTGGGTGGATGTGTATCCCACCACCGGCAAGCGATCCGGCGCCTACAGCAACGGCGACTCGTACGATGTGCACCCTTATATCCTGATGAACTACAACGGCCAATACAACGATGTGTCCACCCTGGCCCATGAACTGGGCCATTCCATGCACAGCTATCTGTCGAATCAAACTCAGCCGTATCCCACGGCGTCCTATTCGATCTTTGTCGCTGAGGTGGCGTCGACCTTGAACGAAGCACTGCTCATCGATCAGCAGCTTAAAAAGATCAAGGACGACCAGGTCCGGCTTTCGTTGTTAATGAACCATCTGGATGGCATCAAGGGGACGGTTTTTCGGCAGACCCAGTTTGCAGAGTTTGAATGGGCGATCCATCAGCGGGCGGAGAGAGGCGAGCCGCTCACCGGCGAGGTGTTCAGCCGGATCTATGGGGACATTGTGCGCAAATATTACGGGCATGATCTCGGCGTCTGTTCGATCGACGACCTCTACCGTGTGGAGTGGGCCTTTATTCCTCATTTTTATTATAACTATTACGTCTATCAGTATTCGACCTCCTTCACCGCTTCCACGGCTCTGGCGGAAAAAATAATCGCCGGCGAAAAGGGCGCAGTGGATCAATGTCTGGCCTTCCTTTCCGCCGGCGGTTCAGAATATCCCATCGATCTGCTGAAAAAAGCAGGTGTGGATATGACATCGGCCGAACCCTTTCAGAAGACCATGGCGGTGATGAATCGCACTATGGATGAGATCGAAAAGATTCTGGCCAAAAAGTAGGTTAAATCAGCTTCTTCTCGTATTTTACCTTGCACTCGATAGTGAACTTGATGGTGAATTTCACCGGCGCCTGATTGGCGGTGCCGGTGAAATAGATGCGCGCCTGGTGATCGCCTTTCAGCAACAGGTCTTCCAGCTCCTCCTCGCCCGCATTGCTGGTGTTCAGCGTCTGCTCTTTGCCGGCGACGGTCGAAAGCACGACATCGGCCATGCTGGCGATTTCGGTCGGCGTGGAGCCGTCGGTGGGACCCACCTGTAATTTGGCGGTGACAATTTTCTGCGTCGCCGGCCCGGTAAAATTGGACACCAGATAGGTGACCTCTTCTATCTTGACCGATTCCAGATCAGAGACGTACTTGTCGAAATCGGAACTGGCCTCGGTGGCGTCAACGTCGTTCTGCAAAGCATAGCTGGTTCCGTTATAATTCACATTGAACGTTCGTTCTAGGGTGAGGGTAAAATCCTTGGTCAGCGCACAACCGGTCAACGAGACCGCAACCAGGAGCAACCCCAACAAAAACATCCTCTTCATACCGCCTCCATGTTTTGATAAGTGATGGATGATTAGCGCAAACGCAGGGAACAGCTTTTACGCCGCAACAGGATCATTGCGTCGTTGCGACACGATGTGCGCCCTGCGATGGCATGCAGATATATACCTGCGGATGTAATCCGGTGCGGAAAGAGTAAGCGGATTGGATCTGTTCGATGAACGCGTCCACCTGGTCCAGCCGGACCAGATTGACCGTGCAGCCGCCGAAGCCGCCGCCGGTCATGCGACTGCCCAGGCAGGCGGTGTGGGATCGCGCCAAGTCCACCAGCAGGTCCAGTTCCCCGCAGCTCACCTCATAATCGTCCCTCAAGCTGTTGTGGGACTCGTTCATCAGCCTGGCGAACCCCGCTAGATCATTCGCAGCCAGACAAGTCTGCGAGTGCAGAACGCGCTGGTTTTCACTGATCACATGCCGGCATCTCTTTGCCACGATGGCCGGCAATTCAAATTGCAGACGGTTGAACTGAGATAGGGAGACGTCGCGCAGATGAGTGATTCCGGGAAGCTGCGCCGAGAGCAGGCGCACTCCCTCTTCGCATTCCGCCCGCCGCTTATTGTACTCGGATGAGGCCAACTCGTGTTTGACCATGGAGTTGCACACCACGATGCGCACCGTATTCGATTTCAGCGGTACCTGAGTGAAATCCAGGGAACGACAATCGAGCATCAGCGCATGGCCGCTCTCGGCGTGCGTGGAGATAAACTGATCCATAATGCCGCAGTTCATACCGACGAAGCGGTTTTCCGCGCGCTGTCCCAATAAAGCTAACTCTTTTTTCTCCAGAGAGACATTGGCCGAATGTGTTAAAGCCAGGGCGGTCGCCATCTCGATCGCAGCGGAAGAGCTCAATCCAGAGCCCACGGGAACCTGGCTGTCGATGTAAAGATCCGCGCCGGGTAAAGCCACCCCCTGCTTTTCCAGTTCATTGGCAACGCCCGCCACATAATCGCTCCAGTGATTGCGACGAGATTGATTGCTGTCCAGAGAAAAGAGGATGGTCTCCTGCATATTC
This sequence comes from Candidatus Zhuqueibacterota bacterium, assembly GCA_022706175.1. Next base: position 12,168 of record JAKJDB010000020.1, read on the forward strand.
TCGGACCAGATCTGCAAATTCCGATCATGGCGCGGAGTCACAGCCACCCGAGTGTAAAAATTGATGGCCATGGGAAACACAAACCCATCGTTGTAATCGGTATGTTCACCGATCAGATTGACGCGCCCCGGAGCGGCAAACACCGTGGGCGTACCGCCAAAGTGCGACTGGAACTTGATCAGGATTGTTTCTTCTGCCACAGGCCTGCCTTCATTTACCGGAACGATGGTTCTGCCAGGATGGGATTAAAAAGAGCAAACCGGAAAACAGCATCACCATCCCCCACCACAGGCTGGGATTGAGATGGGCCATGGCCGTGGTCGTCTCCGGATTAAAGACAAAATAGACGCCCATGCAGGTGATGATCAAACCCAACAGCGTGAGCATCAGGCCGACGAAAAACCATATGGAGAGCATTTTGGACTCTGACATGATCAGGACTCCTTGCGATTACCGCGATCGAATGACGGACTCGTAAGCCGAAAATTCTACCAGAAATAGACGTTCAACAGGACGAACAGCACAATGGCGAACAGGGCCATGACTTCCGGCTTTTTATAAAACGGCAGATTTTTTTCCACTTCGATCGGGGTCAACCCTTTCACCAGCCCGATCAATTCCTCCCGTGCTTTGGGCTTGGTGACCAGGCTCACCACCACGGTCACCACCAGGCAGATCAGCCAGGCCCACCAGGCACGCCAGAAATTGGCCGACATGTCGCTGGCCTCCCTTGACAGGGTCAGCACGCTGGCAGAGATCCAGTTGAATTTGACTGCCAGGAACATGGAAAAAGAGGAGAGCATGCCGGCCAAAAAGCCCCAGAAAGCGCCGTTTGGCGTGATCCAGACCACGAACATGCCCAACAGCATCGTGGCGAACAAAGGTGCATTCACCCAGGAAAAAATCGCCTGCGTGTAATCCATGATCGAAGGAGCGGACTTGGCCCAATAAGCGGTCACCAGGCTGAGGAGGATGCCGACCACTGTGGCCGCTCGTCCCATCCAGACGTAATGACGATCTGAGGCGTCTTTGTTGATCACCGATTTATAAATGTCATAGGTCCACACCGTGTTAAAGGCGCTGATGTTTCCGGCCTGTCCGGCCATAAATCCAGCGAGCAATGCGGTGACGCCGAGCCCGATAAGGCCCTCAGGATAGTAGCGGGCGATCAGCATGGGCAGGGCGGAATCATAATTGACCATGCCGTTTTCCTGCAACAGGGCAAAATGGGCATTGGGATCTTTGGTCAGCACCCAGGCCACCAGGCCGGCGAAAATCACGATAAAGGGCAATGCCATTTTAAAAAAAGAGGCAATGATAGGGGTCATGCGGGCGGAACGCAGGTCCTTGGAGGAGAAAGCGCGTTGCACCACGAGAAAATCAGTGGTCCAGTAGCCAAAGGAGAGCACAAAGCCTAAACCGAGGATAATGCCCGGCCAGGTCACCTGCATGCCGTTGCTGGCGGCATCCGTGGACGTGGACCACAGAGCGCCCATGGAATCCGGAACACGATTAAAGATCTCGCTCCAGCCGCCGATGTCGATGATGCCCAGGATGGTAACCAGGAACAGACCGAACCAGATCAGAAAGAACTGAACGATCTCGGTAAAGATGGCGCTGAGCAATCCGCCCAGGGTCACATAGGCGGCAACGGTTAAGGCAGACACCCACATGGAGACATTCCAGTCCCAGCCCAAAAAGGTGCGCAGCACCAGGGCCATGGCATAGAGGTTGATGCCCGACATGAGCAGGGTCATCACCGCAAAGGCGATGGCGTTGAGAACTCGGGTTTTCTCGTCAAACCTCAGCTTTAAATACCCGGGGATGGAGTGAATACGGCTGCTGTAATAAAAGGGCATCATATAGATGGCGAGGAAAAGCATGGCAGGGATGGCGCCCACCCAGTAAAAATGGGCGGCGAACATTCCGTATTTGACCGTATTGCCGGTCATGCCGAGCAGTTCCAGTGCGCCCATGTTGGCGCTTAAAAAAGCGAGGCCGGCCACCCAGGCGCTGTTCTTGCGGCCGGCGATAAAAAAATCCTCGCCGGTTTTAGTGTACTTTTTCAGATAAAGACCGATCCCGAGGACAAAAATAAAATAGATTGCGATGATCAGCCAATCCACCCAGGAAATCTGTAGAATCATTTGGTCCATGAATGCCTCCGAAGGATTGCCCGTGCGCATCCTGTTCAAGTGAACCGCATCAGCCGCTTACTGCGGCGGCCACGGTATTACGGATTGCTGGTGACCGCATAGGCCGCCCGAATTTCATCGGG
>JAKJDB010000526.1 GCA_022706175.1 Candidatus Zhuqueibacterota bacterium
CATGATTAAAGAGCGCCACGCGCAGATCACGGATCATGCGATGACCGGCCTTGGCGGTGAACAGACTGCGCGAATAGCAGGCCGCCATCCAGAACAGGTTGACGCAGACGAGGATCACAATCAACCGGTTGATCTCGCCGATCTGATTTTCAAATCCCATGGCGCGGGCCGGGATTACCTCATCCAGCACCAAACGCAGAATATAGGGAAAGACCAGCGGACTGAGAAATTTGCCGATGCCGGCCAGCGTGGCAACCAGATAGTGATGCGCATGGGGCTTGGCATAAGCAAGAAAGCGTACGATCGAATGATATTTCTTGGCTCTGTCTTCAGAGATATCGAGAGTGTTGCCGACAACGTCCTTGACCGCCAGGATGCGGTTCGGCAGCAGATCCGTCTCAAGATAAAAAGAATGATTCTGCAACAGGGATTGCCCCGATTCCGTGATGCGCGAGGGCAGCTGGGAATGCGGGATCGGCGCCGGCAGCAGAATATCCTCCTCCACCCGCAACACCAGAACGCGATAATCCTCATAGGAGGATTCCGGATTGATCGCGTCCAGGATCAGGGCGTCCAGAATGATCTCGGTCAGATCCCAGCGGCTAAAAACATAGAAACGCTTTTCGGTGCGCGCAAGGCCCGTGTTGAGATAACGAGAGACGTTCTCTTTATGCGTTAGATGATAAACGATCATAGTTGAATGGATTGATGATAAACCAGTGCACTCATTCCTTGCCCGGAGCAGCGGCGTACCGGACCCACGGCGCAAGGCGCCGCTGAGGGTGCAGAACATCGATTCGATCGGCACGCCTGCAGCAGCCGCGTCGGATTCTTACCATCCGCCGCCGCCTCCTCCGCCGCCTCCCCCTCCGGAAGATCCGCCGCCACCACTGCCTGAGCTGGAGCCCGGCGCTGTGGAAGCAGACGAGATGGAGGAAGAAAAAGAGCGGCTGAAGGAGGAGGTGAAAGAAGCGAGCCCCTGTCCAGACCAGGCGCCCGGCTGATACCAGCCCAGAGTGCTCTCGAGCTGCTGATCGTCCTGGAACAGCCGGGCGAACTGCTCGGACCACTCATGTTCCACATCCAGTGCCAGAGCATAGGCCAGGTATTTCTCGAACAGGCCGGGAGTCTTGTCCGGAGGATAAAGCGTATCCCAACGGGATTGTTCCGTCGCCGTGAGATACATCTTGAACCCCTCCACCTGATCCATCACGCTTCGGCCGGCCACTGACGGCGCTTTGAGCAAATGATAGAAAAAATAGTTCAGGAACACCGTTGCACAAAATACCACAACCGTCCAGGGACTGGTGGCCCGACTGAGAGTGAACAGGCCGAACAGCTCTCCAACAATGAATGGAAGCGCAAAGAGCGTGACAAAAACCGCGGTCGCTATGGAGGCATAGCGCACACTCGAGCTCAGTCTGACCGAACGCCATACGTAAAACATCACATAGACCAGAGCGATGACGCCCATGCTCCAGAACAGCACACAGACAACCATCCAGGCGGCCTCCGAAGAACGGAAAGCAAAGGCAGAGGCCGTGAGCACCAGTGCAGAGAGCAGCACACCGGGCCAAAAATAGGCGCGGTTGGTCCTGAAATAAGTGTCATAGTAAGCGGCAGTGAGCTGCTTTTTCAATTGAGCCATGGCGGTCTGAATGGTCTGGTGGTTGTGCTGCTTCAGATCGATTCGGCCGGTTGATCCGAACAAAGCATCTAAAACCTTTTTTTCGTCCTGCGAAGGTGTTTCCGCCGCCTGTTTGCGCACCAGAGAATACACCTCTTTATCTTTGCGGATCAAAAGATGACCCCGAACCGCCATGTGAACGATAAAAGAGGCGAAGGCTTTGTCGTCAAACCTCATGCGCATGAGATAGCGGATGGCATCCGGCCGCATACCATCCGGCGGGCGGAACTGCGGGACAATCACCCCTTTGGCCGGATCCCGGCCGACCCTGCGCCAGTGAAAGGTGTAATAGGCGAGCACCAGAAGCAGTCCCACAAGCCCGACGATAAACCCAAGATTATCATGAAAAAAGGCGTTCCATACCTCCTTGCGGTCAGGCTTTCGGATCACCCCTTTCGGCCAGGTCAGGACGATGGTAAGCCCTTCCTCGGGGCCAAGAGGCCGTGTGGCGGTAAAATGGTAGCCGCCGTCCGCCTGGCGGATAAAAGCAAGGCCCTTCTCCTTGCTGCCCTGAAGGCCGGTGAATCCATCCCAACCGATGGCGGAAGCGCCCACGGCTGCCGGCAGGTAGACCGTGGCGGCAACGGTATCGATCGCGAACGCCCATCCGTTGCCCGTCACATTCCAATAGAGTTCATCGTGGTTGGAAAAAAAACCAATCTGTCGACATATCTCATACGTGAGCGTGTACGTATGAACGCCGGGATCTATCAGGCTGTTTTCGTCCCCCAGATAGATATGAACGCCGTTGCTTTCCGAACGGCAGAACAGTTTTTCCTCCTCGCCATCGCGGGAAGCAGTCTTTACCGACAACGGTACAGTGAAACGATGTCCGTGCCGGTCGCGATAGCGCGTCGGCAAAGAGCGAAAGATGCCATGGCGGATCCGATCACCGGTGGAAAACACCCGGATGGTTTCTGTCACCTGCATGCTGCCGTCGTTACGGACCTGAATCGTGCTGTGATAGTTGAGAATCCGTTCCTGTTCCTCTGAGCGCAGCAAAGAGCCTGGCGCCAGCAGCATGAAAATCAGGACAACACGCCGCCACTTGTTCGGAGCGCCCATGCTCAGAAACCGACCTGCGGCGGCTGTTCTTCTTCTTCCCGTCCTTGAAAAAACGGCTCATCAATGAATCCGAACATCGGGCTGATCAGATTGCCGGGAAACGTGTGCACTGCGATACGATACTCTCTGACCGTAGCGTTGTAATAACGCCGCGCCATCTGCAATTGATCTTCAATGTCGGTCAGCTCTTTTTGCAATTCAAGAAAATTCTGGTTGGCCTTGAGGTCTGGATACGCCTCGGCTACGGCGAGCAGATTTTTCAGCGATCGCGCCAGACCGTTTTCCGCTTTCGCGCGCGATGGGATATCCTGAGCGGTCATGCAGCGGGTGCGAGCCTCGGTGACTTCATTGAGCACCTGTTTCTCATGACTGCGATAACCGGCCACGATGTTCACCAGATTGGGC
>JAKJDB010000527.1 GCA_022706175.1 Candidatus Zhuqueibacterota bacterium
TCTTTATGATCAACGTCAACACCCAGTTTACGACGCCGTTAAAAACCAACCTTTCATTTGCCTCCAATCGCAACAGCGGCCCATTGAGCGCGGGCAATTTGGACTATCTCATGTTCGGCGGCGGCGTTGAATACGGCCTGTATCAGGACCGACTCACTCTTTTGGCGGACCTGCGCCGTATGCAGATGACTTTTACCGGCCCAGGCGACAACGGCTTTGGCCGAACCCACTTTCGCCTGGGTGCGACCTGGCAAATCGCGCCGCGGCATACTATTGTGGTGGATGGGAACTTGATCAACCTGAGTTCAGATTCCGTGGATTCTTACACAGACAAAATTATCCGGATCCGTTACGATCGTTACTTTTAAATCAATCCACGCTACCCTATGAGCCAACGCACCTCCTCAAAGCTGATGATCGCGCTGCGCTTTGCTTTGGCCGGCGCCGGGCTGGCCTGGCTGATCTCCCTGTTCGGATTTTTCCACAATCTGAATTTACGCGCAGTGAACGAGCTGTTCTCCCTGCGCGGCGGGCAGGCGCAGGCGGACACCTCCATCGTGATCATTGCCGTGGATGATGAAAGCATGAAGAGCCTGCCGACCAAATGGCCGTACCCTCGCAGTTATTTTGCCCGGATGGTCGATCACCTCTCCCAGGCCGGCGCTCGACTGATCGTTTTTGACATCGAATTTACCGAGCCGTCCCGCGAGCAGCCGGCGGAGGATGATTCACTCGCCCGCTCGGTCGCCCGGGCGCAGAATGTCATCCTGGCAGGCAAGGTGGTGCTGGATGCAAATAAACGCAGCCTGAACAACCATTACCTGCTCAAGCCCATCCCGCCGCTGCTTGAAACCGGCGCCCCCTTTGCCCTGGTCAACGTCATCGAGGACGGCGATGGCTTTATCCGCAGATACATGCTCTATCAACAGGTCGGCGCTGCTCTCTACTTTCCGTTGGCGGTCCAGGCCTTCCTGGCCTTGGCGCCGCCAGAAACCGGCCGCACCGTCGCCATCAGCGGCAATCATGTGCTGCTGGCCGGACAAAGGGTGCCGACCACCTCCGGCAACGCCATGTACATCAACTTTGCCGGACCGGCTGCCTCCTTCCGCACCTACTCCCTCGCCTCCATTCTCGACGATGAAAACTTTGATCTGGCCGGCGAAGAGGATACGGATATTTTTGATCAGTATCGCCAATGGCAGACGTTCCGGGACAAGATCGTATTGGTCGGGGCTTCAGCGGAAGAGCTGCAGGACAACAAATATACGCCCTTTTTCGAGTATAACGGCCAACGGCTCAAGATGCCCGGAGTGGAAATGCACGCCAATGCGCTAAGTACATTGCGCAGCGGACGGTTTTTGCGCGATCTGCCCGGCTGGATGCAGGTCGTGTTGTTGCTGACCGCCTCTTTGTTGTCCGCATGGCTGGCGCTGTCGCTGAAACCGTTTCGAGCTCTGCCGGCGGTGGTGCTGCTGATCGCCGGCTTTCTCGGCCTGGTGTACGGCCTGTTTGTCCATGCCCGCTGGGTGACGGATATCGTGGCGCCCATTCTGTCCATCGCCTTTACCTACGTGGCCGGCCTGACCTACCAGACTGTGGTCGAACAGAAGGAAAAAAATCGCATCCGCAAAACGTTTCAGCAATATGTGGCGCCCACGGTGGTGGAAAAAATGCTGAGCACCGGAGAACTTCCCTCCTACGGCGGCGAGAGGAAAGAACTGACGGTTCTGTTTTCCGATATCCGCAAATTCACCAAGTTTTCCGAATCGCATGAACCGGAGGTGGTGGTCTCCCGATTGCAAGAGTACCTCAGCGAGATGGTCGATGTGGTTTTCCGCTATAACGGCACGTTGGATAAATTCGTCGGTGATGAATTGATGGCGGTGTACGGAGCGCCCTTTCATTTTCCGGACCATGCCGAGCGCGCCTGCCGCACCGCGCTGGAGATGGTGGAAACGCTGCGGCAGATTCAAAAACGTTGGTCGCAGGATTATAACGAGTATTTCAACATCGGCATCGGCATCAACACCGGCAAAGTCATCGTCGGCAACCTGGGCTCCAAACAGCTTTTCGATTATACGGTGATCGGGGATGAGGTGAATATCGGCGCCAGGCTGGAGGGCGCCAACAAGCTGTATGAGACCACCATCCTCATCAGTGAAAACACCTACTCCCACGTACGCGACACGGCCCGAGTGCGCGAGCTCGATCTGGTTCGGCTGGTGGGACGCCGGCATCCCATCCGAATCTATGAACTGCGCGGCATGGCGCCTTTGCCGGACATCGAACAGGATCTGCTCATCGATGTCTTTGCCCAAGGGCTGAACGCCTATCGCCGGCGATGCTGGGCGGATGCGCTCTACTCCTTCCGTCGCATTTTGCGCTATTTTCCCACCGATGGCCCTTCGCGCATCTACACCCAGCGCTGCCTGGACCAACTGGAACATCCGGCGCCAGATGACTGGAACGGCGTGTATGACATGGAACATAAATAAAAGGAGGAAATGTGGAAGACAGGGAAGCAACCCCTTCTGGGCCGGTGATCGGTGAATACAAAGGCAACCCGGTGATCACCCTTAATCCGGGAGAACGGTTTCCTTTCACCTTCGGCGTTTCCAAGGCCCGGCTGATCCTGCAGCACTTGGAGGACATTCGAGCGTTCGTCGACAAGTACGGTGAGAAAAAGTAACCGGCGCATCAACAAAAAAAGCCGTGTAGAATCTACACGGCTTTTTTTGTTCCCATCGGTCTAGCCGATTCGCTGCAGCCAGCTTTTGGCCTTTTCGATATATTCACTGTCCGGATAATCATCGATCACGCCCTGAAAATAGCTTCGGGCTTTGCCGGTGTCATGCAGATTGTAGTAACAGCGGCCCAGCATCAATGTCGCATCATCCCGTTTAAGCGAATTCGGCCAGTTGAAAACACCCTGAAAAACATCTGAAGCCTGGGCATAATCCTGCAGCCCAAAATGGCATTCTCCTATCCAATAATGACAGTTGCTGACCAACGGATGATCCGGATACTTGGCTTTCAAGGCCGAGAACAGCGAAATCGCTTCCTGATAACGTCTGGCATAGAACAACCGCAGCGCCTCCTCGTAGCTGAGGCTGAATTCGCCCACGGCAACCTGCTCGGTCGTCCCACCCCT
>JAKJDB010000528.1 GCA_022706175.1 Candidatus Zhuqueibacterota bacterium
ATGTCGTCGCCGGTCCACAGCCAGTCCAGCTGATAGCGTTCGCAGGCGCGCCGGCTGATTTCCAGCGAGAAATCCGTCGCCTGGCGCAGCATATGATCGGACAGCTCCGGGTCAGCGGCCAGGTCCATGGCCGCCTGCTCCATGCCGCGAATGCGGCACACCAGCTCAAACACGCAGGGTGACAGGTCGCAGCCGATGAAGTACTGGTCCGCCAGCGGATACACGCGATCCATGAGAGCGATCAATGCATCCGCACGCTCATAGGGGTGGCGATAAGCCAGAATTTGTTCGCGATTCGCAGCCTGCAGCGGCGAATAGCGGATCTGGTTGAACGGCCCGTCCTTGACCCATTCGATGCCCCAGTCATCGACATGGGATTCTCCATCATGTTCGTGGACAATGCCTTCCATCGGATGGTTGTTGCCCACCCAGGCCTGACGGATGTCGTCGCCAAGCGCCCGGCTGACCGCCGACGCGGGTATGTCCATCGCTTGCGCCAGGCGCCGGACCGTGTCCGGATGATACCACATCCACACCGGAACGCGGTCCACTGGTTCACGGTTCAGCGCGGCATGTACGCGTTCTTTTCCAGTCATGGTTCACTCCGCCAGCAGCAGGTCTATCTCCGCGGTCATCTCCTGAATCATCTCTTCTCCGCCGTTAAAGCCGATGCTTTGAAAAGCGATTTGTCCTTGCTTGTCGATGATGAATTTGGTCGGGATGCCGGTCACGCCATATTTTTCGACATGGTTGGCGTCGAAAAGAACCGGAAAACTATATTTGTTCTCTTGGATAAAACGGCGGACCAGCTGCTCCCGCTGCGGGCCCGTTTCCCGTTCCCAGGTGTTCAGGGCCAGGATAAGGACGTTGGGATTTTTCTGATAACGCTCGTACACCTGCTGCAGAAACGGAAACGACATTTTGCAGGGTCCGCACCAAGTGGCCCAGAAATCTACCACCACCACTTTGCCCTTTTGTTCGGAGAGGGTGACCATCCCACCGGCCAGAGCCGGCAGGGTGAAATCAGGCGCCGGTTTGTTGATGCGACCTTCAGCCAGCTTGGTGAAAGCCTGCTTTCTGCCGATATCCTGTAATTTTTTCAATTGAGCTTCAAATCCGGCGGCGCTGCCGTTCCGTTTGATCCACGCCGCTCGATAATGTTGGATTAGGTTTATATCCGCCTTGGCTGCGTTCAAACAGGCTTCAGCCACCTCGATCGCTTTGTCGATTTTACCGTTTTTTACATAGCTTTCCACCAGTCTGGCGTTGATATCTGTGCTCTCGCCCTGGTTGATCGCATAGGCCTCTGCGTAGGCCGCCTCGGCCTCTGCGGTTTTACCGGTTTTAAACAATCCCAATCCATAAGTATCGAGAATGCTGGCCAGCGCGTCTTTTTGTATGTTGTCCCAGTCAGCCTGCGAAAGGTAGGAGGGCTTGCTGTCTGATCCGGTGCGGCGCGCCAGTTCGACGCCCTTTCGGGCCAGCTCTACGGCCTGGGACAGGTGACGGTTGTTTTCAATTAGCGGCCAGGCCAGTGTGTTGTAGAGATGGGCGTTGGGCTTGTCCATGGCAGCCAAAAAGTCACTCGCTTGGTCGATCCGGTCGTTCCGGGCATATTCTTCGATGAGCAGATTTTGCAGGGATTCCCGATCCTCCTCAGTCAGTGCCTCGTTGGCGAGCAGTTGCTCGATCGCCGAGATGCGCTGCACAGGATCGCCCTGTTGACCCATTTTCATCATCGCCTGATGGAGAGCCAGTTTGCCCTTGGGATTTTTCGTTACCCACTCATTTCTGATCGATTCAGCGCGGGCGGCCTGATCGGTCTGAGCGAACCAGTTCAGCAGCACGGCGACCGCCTCCTCGTTGTCCTTGTTGGCTTCGTACACCCGTTCCAGAGTTGTCTTGATGGCCGATCTGGTCGAATCGCCGGGTTTCTCGCGCAGCTGCAGCCGCCAAAGCAGGCTGTTGGCCGGGGCGTTGTTTGGATAGAGCGCAAGCTCTTTCTCCAACTCTTCCCGGGATTGTTCCGGCGTGCCGATGATCTTGAAATTGACATATTCCTGCTGCCGCAGAAGGGTCGCGAGGGTCAAATGGCTTCCCTGCACCGGTTTGCCGTCTGCATAGACCAGCGAGTGCCAGCTGTTGCCGCCGCGATCGTCTATTTTATTTCCGGCTGCAAATCGATAGAGCAGCAGCAGCGGTTTTTCTCCGGGCAGGGTGAAATCAGCCTGCCAGAGTTTTTTATTTTTCTGCATGGCCAGTTCCAGCAGACGGGGCTGTTCCTTTTCATAGCCGATGAGAACGTGAGCCGTGATGGCCTCGGCCTCTTTCAGCTGTGCGTCCTTGGCCGCAGGTTGATAGGTGATGGTGATTTTTTCCCCGGCCTTGGGTTTGGCCGGCTTTAAACCCGCTATCTGGTCCGGCGCCAGAGAGGTCTGGCAGGCGGCCAGCAGCAACAGCAGCCAAAGCGGCAACTTAAATTTACGAGGCATGGTAATCTCCTTTGTTCACGACTTTCAGTTTATCAGCATTTTACAAAGGACTGACTTTATATCCAAGAACATTTTTGCTTTATTTTCATTTTAATTTTACCTACTTTACACTGTTAAACAGCGCCTGAAATTAATCGTCGAGGAGCATCATGCCGTCACGTCAGGTTCATTATGTGTTGAGCACCCACTGGGACCGTGAGTGGTACCAGAGTTTTCAAAATTTTCGCTATCGTCTGGTCCAGCTGATGGATCATCTGCTGCAGGGTTGGCAGGATGGCAGGCTGCAAGGCCCCTTTCAGACAGATGGACAGACGATTTTGCTGGAGGATTATCTCGAAGCAAGGCCGGAAAAGCGGGCTGAGATCGAAAGTCTGGCCAAATCAGGCCGGCTGGTCATGGGCCCCTGGTATGTCATGCCGGACGAGTTTCTGGTCTCCGGCGAATCGCTGGTGCGCAATCTGCGCATGGGGCGCAGCCTGGTCCGGCAATTGGGCGGCCGCCCCTCTCAAGCCGGTTTTGTTTGCGATATTTTTGGACATAACAGCCAGATGCCGCAGATTTTTGCCGGCTTTGGCATTCACGCCGGACTTGTCTGGCGTGGGATCAATCAGGTGGACAAAAGATTGTTCCGTTGGCGAGCGGCCGACGGCACGGAG
>JAKJDB010000529.1 GCA_022706175.1 Candidatus Zhuqueibacterota bacterium
TTCGGCCAGTCCGATCTCGGCGGTGACCTCTCGAAAGATGCCGTTCTCGTTGGCATAAAAATCTTTGCGGCCGGCCAGGTCCGGATCTCCGTCCATATCCCAATCGTTCCAGGTGATGGGGTTGATAAAGGAGTCGATGCTCAACTTGGTCCCGTTCAACCCCACCTCGGCGGCAACGTCGGTGAAATGATCGCCGTCATTCCTGAACAGATACAGATTGGGATTGTTGATCTGAAAGGCTGCGCAATCCAGATCGCCGTCCAGATCATAGTCCGCCCAGCCGATGATGCTGTAATGCCACTCGACGATAAAGCCGCCCGGTTTTTTGCCGACAAAGCCCATCTGCTGGCCGACGTTGGTAAAGACGTTGTTGTCATTGCGCAACAGATAAACGTTATCATTGGTGCCGAAGGCAAAGTCCCTGTCGCCGTCGTTGTCGTAATCCGCCCAGACCCCGTTAAAGGTGCGAACGCCGGCGCGGTTTTCGATGGCCGCAAAAGGGGTCTGATGAGAGATGTCGGTGAAGCGGCCCTGTTGGTTTCGGTACAACCGACTGTATCCTTCACCATTATATTTAAGGATATAGATATCCGCCCATCCATCCCGGTCGATATCCACCAGGCATTCACCCCGTTTGGCGAATGGGGCAGGGGACAATCCCATCGCATTGTTCTCCATGATCTCAAAGGTCGAGAGATCCTGTGACACACCCTCTCCCAGGCAAAATAGAGCGCTTCCCAGCAGCAGAAGCTTGCAGGCTTTTTGATGTTTCATCGTCCTGCCTCCTTTGGGTTTGTTCACAATGAAAGGATCCCCCCTACTCCGTCTCCACCGTTGCCAGGTAAATCGCAGTAATCGGATTGCCCTCCGAGTTCTGCTCATGTGAGGAGTAATACGAAATCAACGCACGTCTATCCGATAACGCAACAAAACCGGGATACGAGTTATCGCCTGCGCTGGGCAGGCTAAGACATTGGCGCAGCGCGTCGTTTTCCAGCCAGTAAAAGACCGTAGATCCGACGCCTTCCTCCGTGAGTTTGCGGCCGCCGACCAGAAAGCGGTCCTGCCATTTAACCAGCAGCGGCCCGCCGATATAGCGGTCAAGGTCTTTGCGCTGCCAGTGGACAAATGGCGGCTGCGAACGGCAGATTTCAGCCGCTCCTCTGCCCCGGCGCGCGATGGCGAGCACCTGGCCGTTGCTTTCAAAGCAAAAAGCGGTTTCGTCTCCATGCTGCTGCTGAAAAAGGCCCACGGTCTTGAACACCAGGCCGTCCTCGCTGACCAGCATGGCGGATTCGGTCAGGCGTCGGCTTTCATCGTTGCGCGGCATCTCGATGAATTGATGCTTCCGCCGACCGCACAGATAGGCTCTGTTTTTCCACGCCGCCGCACGCCAAATATAATGGCCATAGGTGCCTTCCAGCATGTGCGGCCCGCTCCACCGGCGGCCGTCTTCGCTCCATACGCCATAACCCAGATGTTGATTCAGATTGCGCTGTTCCGAGGAGGGCTGAGCGCTTTCGCAGTACCAGGTGCCGGTGTAGACAAAGAGCTTGTTCTGAAACACTAAAAAATGAGGATCGCGCACGTCGCGATTCGGCACGCTGAACTGATGCACCTTCACCCACTCCTTTGCATCCCGGCTCGTGAGCACGATGATGGAAGAAGAGGGAAACAGCATATGTCCATCCGGGCAGCTGCGAAAAGTCAGATAAAAGTCGCCTTTGAAACGGACCAGATCGGTGAACGCATTGTGCTCGCCGTTATGGAAAACCCGTTGCACGGAAACGATGTTCAGTTCACCATACTCTTGGGCGCGGCAGCCGGCGATCAGGAAAAGCGCTGCGGCCAGAATATGTGAAAATTGCTTCAATGCCGTCATAGGCGACTTTCTCTTGCGATCCTACTGCACCAGTATCATTTTCCTGCACAGGGCGGCCTGGCCGGTGCGCAATTGATAAATATAGATGCCGGCGGGCGCCGGACGGCCGTTTCGATCCGTTCCGTTCCACACCACCCGGTGAAGACCTGCGGTCTGTTTCTGATCGATCAGTTTGATGATCTCCTCTCCGAACAGGTTGAAAACCGTCACCGACACCTCTTGCGCCTGCTCCAGCTCATAGGCGATGGTGGTGGACGGATTGAACGGATTGGGATAGTTCTGTGCAAGGCGGAATCGGTCCGGCGCCTGATGCTCCTCCGCTTCCACCGCAGTGGAGGACAGCTCGACGATCTTGTGATACTGATTGATCTCCAGATTCGTGAACGTCTCGACATCTCCTCGCGGCCAGCGGATCACCAGCGAATCGATCGCCGCCGCCTTGCCGATGCCGAAATGCACGTAGGGGTTGTCCTGCATTTTCCAGCACTGGGCGGCTTTGGTGAAGCGGATCTGCTTTTTGCCCCCGGCGTAGAGCGTGACCAGACTGCCCAGCGCGTCCTTGTTGGATTTAGTGCCCCAAAGATCAAACCCAATCCAATTGTTGGGGTCGATGAGCCCCGTGTTATGATATACCAGTGTGCCGTAATCCAAAGAACCGGAAAGAATATCCAACAGGCCGTCCATGTCGTAATCCAGAATGGCCGCGCCTTTGCGGTCGCCGATCAGATCGGCGAACCCGGCGAACTGGGCGATCGAGATAAAGCTGCGCACGCCGCCTTCTTCCTCATTCAGCAGCATGGCCTCGATGTCCTCATGGTCGTTGATCGACATAAAGCAATCCTGGTCGCCGTCGTTGTCGAAATCCCCGACGTTGAGCGTGGACTGCCCGTTATCGGTGAAAAGATCCAGCATGGTCTCCTGGGTGGCGTTGACGAACGTGCCGTTGTCGTTTCTCCACACCTCATCGCGGTCTTCATAGCCGGTGAGAAAAAAGTCGAAATCGCCGTCCACATCATAGTCAAACCACTCGAAGAAACGGATGCGATGAAAGGGCAGAAAGCCGACGGCCGCGGAGACGTCGGTCAGCCGGCCGCCGTCGTTGCGGAACAGCTTCCAACCGGCCGACAGATCCGGATCGCCGTCCAGGTCCCAATCGATCCACTGCATGCGCGTGGTGTTGAAGCCGCGGTCGCCGTCGGCGCCCAGTTCATTGACGCCGGTCAGGCCCACCTGCGCGACGATGTCGACAAATTTATCGCCATCG
>JAKJDB010000530.1 GCA_022706175.1 Candidatus Zhuqueibacterota bacterium
CAATCGCATTTTGACCGACCGGATCTCTGCGCTGCTCTTTTGTCCCACGCGCACGGCGGTAACCCATCTGGCCGATGAGGGCATCCGCAGCGGCGTCCATTGGACCGGAGATGTGATGTACGATGCCGCGCTTCATTTCGCCGCTCTGGCGGAAATAAAGTCCACCGTGCTGCAAAAGTTGACTCTTCAGCCGCGCTCTTACGTGCTGGCCACCGTCCACCGGGCGCAGAACACCGATGAGCCTGCGGCGCTGTCCCGCATCATGGGGGCGTTGTTGGAAAGCGGCCAGACCATAGTGTTTCCGGTCCATCCGCGCACTGCAGGGTTTTTACGCAAATACGGATTGATGGAAAAGATGACCGCCTCCGGCCGCATCAGGTTGTTGGAACCGGTGGGGTATCTGGATATGATCTGTTTGGAAAAGAACGCCCGGCGCATCGTTACCGATTCCGGCGGCGTGCAGAAAGAGGCCTATTTTTTTCAAACACCGTGCGTCACCCTGCGTGAGGAGACCGAATGGAGCGAAACCGTGGACGACGGCTGGAACGTGCTCACCGGGACTGATCCGCAAAAAATCGTCCACGCAGTTACCACTTTTAATCCGACTCGGCCACAGGGCCGGCATTACGGAGACGGCCGGGCGGCGGATCGTATAGCAGAGATCCTATCCAACACGGGCGCCGGCCGGTCCGCAGGGCTTTGATCGATCAAGTTCGTGCACAAGCTGACAGGAAGCTTACTGTTTCAAACAAGATATAGGAAAAGCCATGTCTCTTTCACCTTTACAGAATTTTGACCGCTGTTGTCTGCATACCATAACCACCAAACCCTGGTCTTTGAGTCAGGCTGTGGTCAAGTATGCCGCCGCCGGCATCAAAGGCATCACGGTGTGGCGCCAATGGCTGGACGGCTGGGAGCTGCCCGCAGCCCGGCGGGCCATCGCAGATGCAGGGCTGGCGGCCGTGTCCACCGCTCGCGGCGGTTTTTTCCCGGCCAAAACCGCCCAGGGACGCCGGCAGGCCATCGATGACACCCGGCGTGCCGTCGATGAGGCGGCGGCCATCGGTGCGCCGCTGGTGGTGCTGGTGTGCGGCGCTGATCCAGGCCAACCGCTGGTCGAATCGCGACGTCAGATCGAGGACGCCATCAGCGAGCTGTTGCCGCACGCCCAGGCAAACGGCGTCACTCTGGCGGTGGAACCGCTGCATCCCATGTATGCCAATGATCGCTCCGCGATCAACACGCTGAAACAGGCCAACGATCTGTGCGATCGTCTGGCCCATCCCTCTTTGGCTGTAGCGGTGGATGTCTATCATCTGTGGTGGGACCCGGATCTGCGCGAGCAAATTTTACGCTGCGGACGTTCGGGCTACTTGTCGGCATTTCATGTGTGCGACTGGCGCACGCCCACGGTGGATTTTCTCAATGACCGCGGTCTGATGGGCGAAGGCTGCATTCCGATCCGTGAAATCCGCAGCTGGGTGGAAGAGGCCGGCTTTGGCGGATTCATCGAGGTGGAGATCTTTTCCACTCGGCTGTGGCAGATGGATCAGGATCAGTATTTGCAAAAGATCAAAGACGCCTATCTGCGGCATGTTTGAAACGGGGCATGAAGCACGTTGCACGGGACACGTGCAACGTGTAACGTATGTCGTGCGTCGTTTTTACCGGTGAAATCCGTCTGAGATGAACTTTAGTCCATCCACTATACCGCTGCGCCAGTAGGACCAGGTATGTTTGCCGTCGCGCATGCGGAATTCGTGCGGCACGCTCTTTTCCGTCAGCGCGATGTGCAACCGGCAATTGCCGATGGTCAAAAAATCATCATCCCCGCAATCGATGTACCAGGCGATTTTTTTCAGCGAATCCGCAGGCAGGGATTGCACGAGTTCAGGCACCATTTGACGGCGCAGATGATCGGTGATCCGCTCCCGGCCCTTGAGTCCGACTCCGACCAGATCGCCGAACCGCTTATCCCAGAGCGCCTGTTCCATCTTGAGAAAATCCTCCTGATAATATACCGCAGCGCTGAGCGCCACGCAGCGGCTGAAGAGCTGAGGGTTGTGCAGCGACCAGAGCAGGGAGCCATACCCGCCCATGGACAATCCGGCGACCGCACGGTATTCCCGCGAAGGCCGGGTCCGGTAGGTCCGGTCGATGAACGGCAGCAGCTCTTGCATGATCATGTCTTCAAAACGCGCTTTGCCGCCGTGGTCGTTCATATACCAGGTGACGCCGCCGTCCGGCATGACGATGATCATCGGCGCGATGGCGCTCTCGGCGGTCAATCGATCGGCGATCTGCGGAATTTCGCCGAACTGGATCCAGCCCCACTCCTGGTCGGTGTAGCCATGCAACAGATATAAAACCGGGTAACGCCGGTTGGAAGAATCATATTCCGGCGGCAAATAAACGGCATAGCGGATGGACTGGTTCATGAGCGTGCTTTTGAATGCCAGGTCTTCCAGCACTTTGGCGGTGGCGGTCATCATGGGGATCAGAAGCGCAACAGCCAGCAGTTTCAGATAGCGCATAAAATTTCCTTTCTCAGTCTTTGGATGGCGATCGAGCGTTCATGGGTCATCACGGTTGAAGGACATACTCCCCCCGAACTTCAGCGCTTTCCTTATAGCCATAACGAATGGCTCTGCAGCGTAATGTGGCAGAGGCCGTGAGCTTTACTGGGGCGCCATACAGATACCAGTGCGGTTTTGCGCCGGGTTCGGTCGTATAGACGATGGAGGCGCCGCGGGTGGCGCAGGTTAATCGCACCTGCACCGGCATATCGAACCGTCCGGCCGCAGGGTGCAGGTTTGGCGCTTCGGTCTGCGGCTGGATGCCGCCAGGCCACATCGTGGCGATCATTTCCGGTTCCGGTGTATCAGCCAGAACGCGTATTTCTTTCCGCCATCGCCGGCAAGCCCGTCGCAGGCGCAGCAGATCAGCCTGATGAGCCGGGTTTTCGGCCAGATTGTTCACCTCATGGGGATCCTTCTCCGTGTCATACAGTTCTTCTTTTGGTTTTCTTTCGCTGAAAAAAAGAGTCTGTGCGCCGGTCAACCGGCCTTCTGACTGCCACTGGCGCCACTCTTTCATCGAGGGCATTTCATCCATATAGCTGATCTTTTGTGCATAAGGTTTCTCC
>JAKJDB010000531.1 GCA_022706175.1 Candidatus Zhuqueibacterota bacterium
GCTGGTTCCCGCCGGCGGTTTTCGTCACAGCGAAGCCAGTGGGCAGGACAAGGCGCGTAAATGGGGCAGTGAGGGAAAGGGAATCATTTCGACCTGGGAGGCCTTTGAACAATTCCAGTTTCCCTGCGTGCGGGATGAGATGTTTCTTCCATTTGAACAGGCCGAGCGCCTGTTGCCGCCGGGAATGCGGGTCATCGGTCAGTACGGCGATATCTTTACCTTTACCTGGGAATTCATGGGATTCGAGACCTTTTGCTTTGCATGTGTGGAGGATGAGGAGCTGGTGGAAGCGGTTTTCTCACGCATCGGCGCGATCGTCTATGCGCTCTTTGAACGCATGGCCCAGTTCGATGTGGTCGGCGGTTTGTTCTACAGCGACGATATCGCCTATCAGACCGGTCTCATGGCAGCGCCCGCTGTATTTGACAAATATTTATTTCCCTGGATGAAAAAAATCGGCCAATTGTGCGCGCAACGCGGTTTTCCCTTCATCTATCACAGCGACGGCAAAATGTGGGAGGTGATGGAGGCGTTGCTGGCCACCGGTGTTACGGCGTTGCAGCCCATCGAGCCCAAGGCCTGGGATATCCTCGAGGTGAAGCGGCGCTACGGGGATCGCCTGGCGCTCATCGGCAATGTGGACGTGGATCTACTGGCGCGCGGCACTGCGCAAGCCGTGGCCGCTGAAACCAAGCGGTTGATCGATGTGGTCGGCCCGGGCGGGGGTATTGTGTGGGTTCCGGCAACACGGTTCCCAACTATTTACGGCCGGAGAATTACCGCGCCATGCTGGAAACGGCGTGGGAGTTCGGCGCAGTCTGAGGGATGATCCAATTCCCTGCTTCCGCATGGCCATCGCCCATGGGGTGGTACAGACCCACCTGATCGATCGAATACCCCTGTTTAAGGTTAAAGAGTAGAAAGGCAATCCGCATGGTTCAATTACATCCCTATCTCGCCTGCGTGGGAATGATTCTGTTCGCCTCTCTGTTGCCGGCGGCAGAAGCCCCGTTGCTCAAATTATCCTCCGTGCCCTTTACCCAGGTGCGCATCGAGGATTCATTCTGGGCGCCGCGGCAGGAGATCAACCGCACGGTTTCCATTCCCATCAATCTGGAAATGTTGGACAAGTCGGGCAATTTGATCAATTTCGATCTGGCGGCCGGCGGCAAACGTAAAGGCTATCACGGGCCGGTTTTCATGGATTCGGATCTTTACAAGGCCCTCGAGGCCGCTTCCTATTCACTGGCCACCCATCCGGATGCAGCGCTGGAAAAAAAGATCGATGCCGTCATTCGCCGGATCGCGGCGGCTCAGCAGACAGACGGGTATCTCAACACCTATTACACGGTCAACGAGCCGGACAAGCGCTGGACTAATTTGCGCGATAATCACGAGCTCTATTGCGCCGGCCATCTTTTCGAGGCGGCTGTGGCCCATTATCAGGCCACCGGCAAGCGCACGCTGTTGCGCGTGGCAACCCGTTTTGCCGATCACATTCGCTCGGTGTTTGGACCCGGGCCGGGCCAGCGCATGGGGTATCCCGGCCATCCGGAGATCGAACTGGCGCTGATTAAACTGTGGCGCGTGACCGGTCAGCCGCGCTATTTTGATCTGGCGCGTTTTTTTATCGAGAACCGCGGCATTCACTTTTTCGCCCGTGAGCATCAAACGCCGGAGGCAGAGTACGACGGCTCTTACTGGCAGGACGACATGCCGTTGTGCGAGCAACGCACCATCAAGGGCCACGCTGTGCGCGCCTGTTATCTGCTCTCCGGCGCCACCGATGTGGCTGCGGTCACCAATGACGCCGCCATGCTTAAAATGATTCAACGCGTATGGCGCAACACGATCGAGCGCAACCAGTACATCACCGGGGGCATCGGACCTTCCAGTCATAACGAGGGGTTTACCGAAGATTACGATCTGCCCAATCCGACCGCTTATCAGGAAACCTGCGCCACTATTGCGCTGGCGCAATGGAATCACCGGTTGGCGCTGCTGTACGGCGACAGCCGCTATGCCGATGTCGTCGAACGCTGTCTCTATAACGGCATGCTCTCCGGCGTTTCCCAGGACGGTAAAACGTTTTTTTACGTCAACCGTCTGGAAAGCGACGGCAGTCAGCACCGTTCTCCATGGTTCGGCTGTGCCTGCTGTCCGCCGAATGTGGCGCGCACCATAGCCTCCCTGGGCGGCTATGTGTGTGCGCAGGATGATCATTCCGTATGGATGAATCTGTACCTGCAAGGGCAAATCCAGGTGACCCTGCCTCAGGGCCGGCTGTCGATTCAGGTCCTCGGCAACTATCCGTGGGACGGCCGTGTGCGGATCAAACCATCCCCGGAAAAGCCGTTTGCCTTTACGCTTCGCTTGCGCAAGCCCGGCTGGTGCGATCAGGCGACGGTCCGGGTCAACGGCGAGGCAGTGGTTCCGCCAATGGACAAAGGCTATTTTGTGCTGGAGCGGACGTGGCAGCCCGGTGATGAGGTGGAGTTGAACCTGGACATGCCGGTGCGTCGCATGATCGCGCATCCTCGAGTCCATGCGAACGCCGGACGCACGGCGCTCCAGCGTGGTCCGCTGGTCTATTGTCTGGAAGCCTGTGATCACACGGCAGAACTTTCTTCGATCTTTCTGCCGGCAACCTGCCGGCTGACCGCAGAATGGGATCCCTCTCTGTTTCACGGCATGACCGTACTGAAAGGAAAAGGCCTCGCAGCCGACAGCCTGTCGTGGAAGGCTAAGCTCTATCAATCCATGCCGGCCCTGCAGCAGGTGGAGGTGAAAGCGATTCCTTATTTTGTCTGGGATAACCGTGCCCCGGGCGCCATGATGGTATGGCTTCCGCAGGCCATGCCGTCTGCGGCCGCCGGCGGACTGGAGCGGAACGCGGTGGTCACCGCCTCCTACATCGGCAGCGGAAGCAGGCTGCAGGGGATCAAGGACGGGGTTGAACCGAAACGATCCTCTGATCAGACAGGGCCATTGTGCCATTTCTGGCCGCACAAGGGCGGCGAAGAATGGGTGTGCTATCGATGGCCGCAGCCGGTAGACATCGCCGGCTGTCAAGTCTACTGGTTTGACGACACCGGCCGCGGCGAATGCCGTCTGCCCGCAGACTGGAGAATCGAATACCT
>JAKJDB010000532.1 GCA_022706175.1 Candidatus Zhuqueibacterota bacterium
TCGCCCATCGTTCCCGCCTGCAGGATCATTTGCGACGCTTCGGGAATGGTCATGAAAAAGCGGTTGACCTCCGGATGCGTGACAGTCACCGGCCCGCCCTGTTCGATCTGCCGGCGGAAGAAAGGAATCACGGAACCGGATGACCCGACCACGTTGCCGAAACGGACAGCCATAAACCGTGTGCCGTTCCCCTGGAGGCATTGCATGATCAACTCCGTCACCCGCTTGCTCGTGCCCATGACATTGGTCGGACGCACGGCCTTGTCGGTCGAAACCACAACAAACCGCTCCACCTTGTGCCGGAGGGCCGTTTCCATGACCACGCGGCTCCCGACGATATTGTTGTAAACAGCCTGCCAGGGATTTTTCTCCATCATGGGCACATGTTTGTAGGCCGCCGCATGAAAAACAACCTCCGGCTTGTAAGTGCTGAAAACCGCCTCCATCAGGGATTCATTTTGCACGCGGCCCAGAATGGCCGGACATTCGCGGTGGTACTGTTCGTTTTGCATTTCCATCTGAATTTTGAACAGATTTTCTTCGCTCGAATCCAGCAGGATGAGATGGCGGGGCTGGTACTTGACAATCTGGCGGCACAGCTCGGAGCCGATGGACCCGCCGCAGCCCGTCACCAGGATGGTTTTTCCGTCCAGATAGTCCCGGATGCCTTTGATGTCCAGTTGAACCGGCGAGCGGCCCAGCAAGTCTTCATAACTGATGTCCCGGAGAAATTTCACGCTGACCCGGCCGTCGATCAAATCCCCGATGCCGGGCAGAATTTTATACGAAATGCCGGTTTTCTGACAAATTTCCACCATTCGCCGGATCTCTTCTCCCGTGGCGGATGGAACCGCAATCAGGATCTGCTGAATTTTTTCCTTTTGAATGACGGCCGGCAGGTGATCGATCATTCCCAGAACACGTACGCCGTGAATTGTCCGACCCTGTTTCTGAGGATCATCGTCGATGAAACCCGCGACATTGTAATGGAGATTGTAGTTGTCCATCATCTCCCGCAGAATTTTCTCGCCGGCCTGCCCCGCTCCGATGATCAGAACTTTTGTGGGGATCCGTATCATCTCATCAAGGTTGTTCTGCGGTTTGCTGACGAAAGTAAACAACGTGCGAATGGAGAGCCGCAAGCCGCCGGTCAGCATCAAGGTCATAAAACAGTCGATGACAAATACACTGCGGGAATAGCCCTCAAACCCTTTGATGACCAGTATGATCAGCAAAATGAGGGCCGTCGAAAAAAGGCAGGCCCGGCACAACAGCCAGAAATCGCGCAGGCCGGTGTAGCGCCACAAACCGCGGTAAAGTCCGGAGACAAAGAAAACGACAACCTTCAGCGGCACCATCCAAAGCAGGAGCTCAATGACCTGGTCGATGTCGATATAGTTGAAGTTGAATTCGAAGCGAAAAAGGTAGGCGGCATTGAGCGCCACAATAAACAGGAAGATGTCTACCAGAAGGATGAAATAAAATTTGGGATTTTTCAGCTGCGGATATCTTGTCGTGAAGACGTCAAATTCTCTTAATTCCGAAAACTTCATATGCAGTTCCTACGCAGGGTTCACATTTAAAAGGACTATTCACAAGACCGATAATTTATACATCATTTTGCGGGAAATTGAAATGCCGCGCGTTGCGGACCTTTCTTTTTTATTATACATAACGACATAAATAATTGCGCATAATATGAGATTGTGCTATCCTTGAGAAAATTCAAGGAGGTGAACTATGCGCAAGCTTAAGGTCCAAGATGCCGAGATCATGAAAATGGCTCTTCAACAAGAAATCATCAGATCCGAAGAAGCGCGCTACGACCACCGCCTGCATGGTGTGTTGTTGGTATGCGCAGGCAAGTCGTGTTACGAAGTAGCGGATCTCTTGGGACATAGTCCACGCACCATTCAATACTGGGTCGAGCGTTTCGAGCAAAGTGGCTTTGCCGGTCTGGAAGATCAGGAGCGACAGGGGCGGCCGACCGCAATTGACGAACGAATCAATCGTAAGATCCATGAAGACCTTCGCCAATTGCCTCGTGATCTTGGATACGAACAGAATCTTTGGGACGGAAAACTGCTTTCCCACCATCTGGCCGTCAAATACGACGTGCATTTGGGCGTGCGTCAGTGTCAACGCCTTTTCCGCGCACTTGGCTTTCGACGTCGCAAACCACGTCCTGTGATTGCCCAAGCCGACCCGGAAGCCCAGCGGGCATATAAAAAAACTGCGCCAATTGGCAAAAAGAAAGGATATTGACCTGTGGTGCGAAGATGAATGCCACTTCCAGCAACACGGTTCACGCTGTGCCATGTGGATTCCTCCAGAAAATTTGGATCCCGTAGTGTTGCATGCTCCGACGCGCAAGCAGATGGCCGTCTTTGGTGCGGTTTGTCCAGCCGATGGTCGAATGGTGACGATGCCAGCCGAAACGTTTGACACGAAAAGGTTTCAAGTCTTCTTGGGTCGATTGTTGCGCCGCAGACGTCGTGGGTGCAAGATGGTGGTCGTGCTTGACAATGCCCGTTGGCATCATGCACGCGCCCTGCGTCCCTGGCTCCATAAACATCGTCGTGTCTTGCGGTTGGATTTCTTGCCTTCCTATAGTCCCGATCTGAATCCGGTGGAACGGGTCTGGAAATTGACCCGCCGATTGTGCACGCACAATGTCTATTTCCAGACTCTCCAGAATCTGGCTACCGTTATTCAAATCCAGTTTGCGAAGTGGTTCCAACCCAATCTCCAATTACACCGCTTATGCGCAATTATTTAAGACGCCATGTATAGTATGCCACAATTGAAATTAACAAACTAGAGGGCGCAAGATGGGCGCAAGATGGGGACGCCCTTAAGTTATTAAGTTGACAAATCAAGACGACTTCTGTATAATATCTCCATGCCGAGATCAGCCAGATTAGACACTCCCGGCGCCTTGCATCACATCATGATCCGGGGGATCGAGAGACGAAAGATATTCAGAGATGATGACGACAGAGAAAACTTTCTGGATCGTCTTGAGAAGCTTTTGCCTGTCACCCAGACAGCCTGTTTTGCCTGGGCGCTGATTCCCAATCATGCCCACTTCCTGTTTCGAACCGGCGCTGTCCCCATTGCCACCCTGATGCGTC
>JAKJDB010000533.1 GCA_022706175.1 Candidatus Zhuqueibacterota bacterium
TCCATTCCGCCTGTGAAAAATCCGCACCCCAAAACCGCAGAAAGGGAACCATGGCCAACCGCACCTTGGCCGGCTCCTGATCCAGGCTGTGCACCAGCTCCTGAATCCACTGGGACATGGAACGGGTGCAGCTCTGCAGTCTGGCGGAGAGCTCACGCTGACGCTGCCAGAGCCGCTGCAGCTCGTCCTCCGCTTTGCGGTCGCCGCGGGACTCGAGCTGTTCGATCTTTTTGGCCGTGGCGGTGTAATCGCGATGCGTTTTCTCCAGCTGCTGTTCCGCGGCCTGGCGATGAATGCGGTTGATCAGCTCTTTGGTATGTTCGGATTGCACGCCCTGCCAGATCTCTGCGGACAGCAACGGCTCCTCCTCTTTCACCGCTTCGCCGCGCACATAATGCTCCCAATAGGCCGGTTCCAACGCCGCCAGAGCGTAGACCACTCGCCGGCCGATTAAATACTCCTTGAAGCTGTTCTCATTCGGCGCCGTGGCGAGTGTGAGATGATCGCCGCGCAGTCTGCGGATCTCGCCGTCCACGTAGGTCTGAACAATGGTCTCTGCTGTGGCAGCGATCTGCTTTTCGATGGATGGCCAGGCGGTGGAGAACCACAGCCGGCAATACCATTCCCACAACGGTGGGATGGTCTTATCGCCTTCTGATTTTTCGCACACCCACCGGCTTTTCGGATAATCGGCGAGCACCTGCTGATACCAGCGATTGGGCGTGGTCTGCGCGGCCTGGGATAAAAGGCCGGCCAGCTGATCAAAGGCAGCCGCTTTTTCCTCCGCACCGTGGTTCCATTTGTGTTTGGAAAAGAAAAGCGGCCGGATCTGGAAAAGATTGGCGCTGTCCAGCGCGCTCTCCTGATCCAGCGCGGTCATAACCACGGCGGTAAAAGGCCGTTGCGGCGCCTGCTCGTACAAACGGTTCACCACATCATAGCCCTGCAGATCGCTGCGCGGGCCGTCCGGAAACGGCTCGCGGATTTCAATGTCGGTCAGCAGAACACTGATCTGCAGCGCATCGAGCATTTTCTCCAGCGCCGGCTGAGAGCGGCTGAAGGGATGAATGTGCAGGCCTCGCCGCTCAAGCTCTGCGGCGATGGCGGCGAGAAGCTGGGGGTCGTCCTCCAGGACC
The DNA here is from genome assembly GCA_022706175.1 of Candidatus Zhuqueibacterota bacterium. The sequence continues at coordinate 1,137 of JAKJDB010000533.1, forward strand.
ACGATCTCCATCCGGATGTCTGTCTCAAAGGCTGGTGTCGTTTTTTCCATGGCTTGTATTTCTGTTTTCGGGATGCCAGCTGCGGTAGATCTCTTGCAGCACCCGCCGGGCGTTGCTGGTGTTTTCCGCAGTCGGGGTTCGACAGCTTTTATCGACCCGATCGAGCAAATTTTTCAGCTGAGCGATTCGCTCCGCATCAGCCGGCAGCTGCTCCAGCCAGCGTTGCAGCAGGCGGGCGTCCTGCATCAATGCCTGCTGATCCGAGGGCGACAGCAGAGTCTGCACAGCGGCCAGTTGGCGAAATCCGTTGCCATGGGTGAGCAGCCGCAACAGGCGCCCCTGCGGATCGCAATAGCTGCGGACCATGTCGTGGAGCCGAAAGCGGTCGGCCGGCTTGGCGTTCATGGCCGCTTGCCGCAAAACCTGCGGCCGGGCGGGCAAGCGCACCAGCGGATGATGCGATTGAAAATCGAGGATCGGAAAACGGCGGCGCAGCCATTCGCCCTGCATGAAAGAGGCCATCACGACCGGGCAGCCGACGCCGGTCTCTGCGCGCAACCGGCACAACACCTCAAACCCATAGAAGGCGCTCGGCGCTTTGCCGGACCAGGTCAATTCCGCCGCCAGGATGATCGCCTGAACCGGTTGGTCCGTCAAACGGGCCAAGAAATCTTCCTGATCGCAGCATACGATGAGGCCCGGCTCCTCGGCCAACGTGTCGGCAAAGGGTTCCTGGTTCCAGCCGCAGAGAATCGCAGGATTCATTCCACCCCTCCTTTGAGCAAAATCTCGCGCAGGGCGGTCAGCCGGTTTTGATAGGCATCAGAGCCATCATCCCCCATCGCGGCTAACTCTTTCACCAGCGTGTGAATGAACGGCCCATCCTCCAAGCTGGTCAGGAGGGATTCGAGGAGCTTCGTTTCAGTCAGCGCCTGCGCCGCCCCCTTCGCGGTCAGGCAGCGATGAAGCAGCCGTAGCCGCTGGTCAAGCAGGTTGGCGCTGCTACAATGAAGGCTCAGGTTATGCAAAACAGCCCTGTAACCCTGCTGATCTTTTCGCTGCAGACAGACCGCCAGCCCCATCAGCGCATCATAGACCCAGCCGCAGGAGGCATGTTCAAGCAGAATCGGCTGCTGCAAGCCGGGCAGCGCTGACAGTTTTTTAAGCTGGTTTTCCACCCGCAGACGGTCTTGTTCGCTATCGGTTCCGCGGTGCAGGATCACCTGAACAGGCCGTTCGTTCGCCAGACGCTGCAGCCATTGCATCGCTTGTAAGGTGATTGGCCCGTCGTAAAGCAAAAAGAGATCTGCGACGGTCTGCTGCGAAAAGCGATCCATCGTCGCGGTCGAGGTAAACGCCACGGCGGCGAGATCCTGGTCTTCGTCAAAGCCCTCGGTCAATCCCATGGGCTGCAGATAGCTGCGGGTGCGGTCGTTGATCACGGTGGAGATAATGAACAACGAGTTCACCGCAGCTCGATTGCGATCGTTCGCTGCTACGTCAGCCAAGTTTTTTCCTTATTCCATCAAGGTTTTGCCGAAACCGGCATAGAGAATCTTATTCAAATGATATTTGCTGGGTTGTTCCAGAATGTATTTGGCCACCAGGGAGTAGGGTAGAAACGGACGGCCTTTGGGCAGATAGGAGGGGGTGCCGCGTCCGGAGATCAGGACGCAGGCGACCCGGTTGTCGAGGTGTCCGCTTAGACGATCGAGCCACGTCTGAATCGCCCTGGGGTCGGTGCCGGCCAGTTTTTCCACGACTCCCAGATGAATGACGACAAAGTTCAGGTCGCCGTGGTCCAACAGCGTTTTCAGCCAAAGCAGCAGATCGGTTTCATCCTGATTCGTCAAGGTCTGCCGGTTCAGATCGATCTCGGTGGTTGGCACGAACAGCCGCATTTGGCGGTAGGTCCTCCACAGCGGCTGTCGGCCGGCGGTGTCGGACGACTGCAGCGCCT
>JAKJDB010000534.1 GCA_022706175.1 Candidatus Zhuqueibacterota bacterium
AACCGGCTGGACTGCGGGCCTTTATAGACCTTGATCTGTTCGATGGCCGCCAGCGGCAGAGAAGAAAGATCGATGGCGCCGGACAATCCGTTCTGCAGGCGAACGCCGTCTACCAGCACCAGCACCTGTCCGGCCTGACTACCGCGAATGGAGATCGACTTGGAGGCGCCGTTTTCCTGTATCTCCACACCACAGGTTGCAGCCAGCAGCTCGGCCACATCCTCGGCCTGGCTTTGCCGGATCCTGGCCTGGTCGATGACGATGTCTGCGCCCTGGGCCGGTTTGTCGACGCCGGCGCGGATCTCCAGGCCGGGCAGTTCGATGAGCACCGGCTGCAGTTCGAACACCAGCTGCTGCGGCTGATCATGGCTTACCAGAATATTGCGCAGCTGCTGCGACCGATAACCCAGCAGACTCGCCTCCACTACGTACTCGCCTGCCAGCAGATTGTGCAGAACGAACCGGCCGTTGCGGTCGGTCACGGCGCCCACAGCTGTGCCCGGCACGGTCACGTTGACGCCGAACAGGGCGTGGCGATCGGACCCGTCCAGTACCTTGCCCTCGATCTTGACGTCGGATTGCGCCGGCGCATTCTGCCATCCGACCACAGCCAGCAGCAGGAACGGCAACAGCATTCGCAGAAAATTAGTTTTACCGAAACGATTCATTGATCAGACTGGTCATCGATGAGGAGACTTGGAGAAAGGAAGGAATGAGCGTTTGCAGGAGGTCGAAAAAAAAAGCCCCAGTCTTGCAACATGGGGCGTCGTTATCTTCAGGTACCAGCACCTCACCCGCGAAGGCTAATCCAAACACTCTCTGGCAGGTCTCCTGGCTTTGAACATCAATCCTACCGGTCGCGCCTTCCCGGTTTCCCAGTGGCTTTTGCAATGCGACTTTCGTAGTTCATTACAGTAGCGGGGCTGCGACGGAATTGCACCGTCTTCCCTTTTCATCCATTTGGAACCAAAGCATGCGTTTCAAAGAGCGAATCAATATAAAGAGAAAATATTCGAAAAGCAACTGCTATTGTGCCGATCAATCAAAAAAATCCCAGACAAATCCCCAGCGCAGCTGCTGTTTCGGCATCATATAACCGGGCAGCAGTTGATAGTCGATGCCGGCAAAATTTCGCAGCATGAAGAACAGGCGCGCACTTTTAATTTTAACGCCCAGATGGGCGAACGGAACGACGACCGGCGACAGCGCGGGCGACGGCAAGCGCGTACCGGGCATCAGGCTGTTCTCGCCCCGTTCTCCCCAGCCGTTGAATCCGACGCGCAACCGCACATCCAGATCGCCGGAGAAAAAAATATTCGCGTATTGCACGCAGCCCCAGGCCTGCTGCGCCGGCTGCGGCAGCGGGTCCTTCTCGTTGTCGCGGGTCTGCCGTAGATCGGCATAAAAAGAAAAACAGCGGTTCAGTTTCTGTTCCACGCCGATGTCCACCGCCCAGCGGTTCGCGTCCTGCGTAAACGCCGCTGTTTGGGATGGAAGGCTGGAGAGCGTCATGCGATCGCTGCTGTAAGAAACACTGATGAAATAGCGGACTGCGTCGCTGTTTTTTTCCAGCGCTCCGCCCCATTGGTCGCTGCGTTCCTGCTCAAAAGCCCGATCGCCGGCGACATAGCTCTCTACGCCGCAGCCGCCGCTCAAGCCCGCGCAGGTGACATGGCTTCCATACCACAGCCGCGAATTCCATCCGGCCGCCAGGGTTCTCGCCACCTGAACCTGGGGCAGTACGGCGGTCTTTTGATCTCCGCGCCGCTGCGCCTGAACCCCGGCCAGCCAGAACCAGGGTGCGTGGGCCGTTGATCCCAGTTGCGTCCAGGCCTCCAGATCCCCGCGCCGGCTGTCGCTGCGTCCGCTGATCTCCATCCGGCTGTGCTGCCACAGCCCGCCGCTGTGCCACTGTACCGGGCCGAGCCGCCGGCCGTATTGCATCAACAACCGCGACCTGCCGGCGTTCTGAATCTGCTGAGCCGCCGGGGTTGGTCGATGATAAAACTCGCGATGAAGATCGGTGTACTGCCAAAAAACAGAGACGCGATGGGCTTGCAGGCTGAGGCCATGGTCATAGCGATCAAGTTTTTCATGCAAAAATGGAACCTGGGGCGTGGATGTCGACCACGGCACATCGCGGTCCATTTTGTTGAGCAGCAGCAGATAGCGCAGCCGCCACTGCGGACCGAACCGCCGTTCGACGCTCAGATTGACTTTTTGCGCACGGTATTTTTCATCCGCCGCCGTGCCGCCGTAATTTTTCAACACCGCACCGGCCGTGAGCGCGCTGTGCGCCGTCGGTTTCAGCCCCAGACGCACGTCGACATCATCATAGCCATTGCCGCCGGTGCGATAGGCGGTTGCGGAGCGCAGACCGCTGCCGGCGAGATCGCGGCCGGTCACGTAGAGAGAATGACCGGCTGAAATCAGCCCGGCGGTTTCATCGCCCGGCCCGACCCAGGCATCAATCCGTTCGATGCCTTCCACCGGAACCAGATTCCAATCAACCACGCCGCTGACCGGGTCGTTCAACAGCAGGCCGTCCCAGGTCGCATCCAGATGGCGAAAGGAACCGGAGAACAGGGCGGCGGCGGCGAGCTGGCCCACACTGCCGCGATCAAAGACGAAAGCGCCGGGAACCTGAGCCAGCAGATCCGCCGCACTGCCATAGCCGGAGCGCTGAATGTTCGTCGAATCGATCATCCGTATGACCGGCCAGGCCGTCGTATCGCTTTTCGCTTCAGGGTCCGCCGACGCCGGCATTGCGGACGCCGCAGCGGCCGACAGACAGACGATCAGGATCAGGGCGAGTCTCATAGCAGTCGTTTCAGTCTTTTGAGCAACACAGGAACCAGGACGGCGAAACTAACGGCGTTGACCAGCAGATGAACCAGATAAAACACCATGCCGGACAGAAAAGTCATCGCCATTTTCCGGCTGTCGCCGCCGGCGATGAACACCGCGAAACTGAGGGTGGTCAACACATCGAACACCAGGGTGCAGAGAAAGCCCATCAGGCCGAACCAGGCCATGCGCACCGCTGTCGGCAGGTCCAGCCAATGGGTGCGCCCCACCAAGCCACCGGCCCAGCC
>JAKJDB010000535.1 GCA_022706175.1 Candidatus Zhuqueibacterota bacterium
CCACCGCCGGCCTGCATTTTACCAACAAAATGATCGACCGCATTGAAAAAAAGGGCGTGACTGTGGTGCGCATCGTCCTTCACCTCGGACTGGGCAGCTTTCGCCCGGTGGTGGTCGAGGACTTGAGCCGGCATAAAATGGACTCTGAATTCTTTGACATCTCGGATCAGGCCGCCAATCAGATCAATGCAGCCAAGCGCAACAAGAAAAAGGTGATCGCCGTGGGAACCAGCGTAGTGCGCGCACTGGAGACCAGCGTCACCTCGGAAGGCTGGGCCAAATCCGGCCGCGGGTGGACCGACAAGTTCATCTATCCGCCCTATGATTTTAAAATCGTGGACCACATGATCACCAATTTCCATCTGCCCTGCTCCACTCTGCTGATGCTGGTCTCCGCCTTTGCCTCTCGGGATCTGATCCTCAAGGCGTATCGCAAGGCCATTCGCGATAAGTATATGTTTTACAGTTATGGCGACGCGATGATGATTCTCTAGGTTTTCAGCCGGGCGAGGGCAGCCCGGCGGTAAACCGCAGCCAAGCGATTGAGCGCCGGAGACGGCGCTTCTTTTATTTTTTTCATGGCTCGCCGGACCGGCGGATTCTCTATCGCTGGTTTTTTTGGTGATGGGGAGCAAGAGACTATGCAAAGAGCAAAGGTGGCCGCCATCCTGGTCGCTGCCGGAAGAGGAAGCCGGTTCGGCGACGGCGTACGCAAGCAGTATCAGCTGTTGGCCGGTAAACCTATTCTTTATCATTCTCTGGCCTGCTTTTGCAGCTGCCCGGACGTCGATCGTGTGGTGACCGTGGTTCCTGAAGGTGAAAGAGCGGAGGCGATGCAGCACATCAGCGGCTGGCCGCTCGCCCGCTCGCCCATCGTTGTCGAGGGCGGCAAGGAACGGCATCACTCGGTGATGAAAGGCCTGCAGGCTGCGCCGCCGGAATGTGAATGGATTATGGTGCATGACGGCGTGCGTCCCTTTGTCACTCATGAGCTGATTCAGCGGGTGCTGGAAGCAGCCCGGCGCGAAGGCAGCGCCGTGGCCGCAGTAACGCCCTCCGATACCATCAAGACCCGGGTCGATCAACGGGTGGGCGATACGCTGGAGCGCAGCCGTCTGGCAGCGGTGCAAACCCCGCAGGCGTTCCGCCGATCCATCCTGCAGCAGGCCTATGCGGCGGCTGCGGCTGAAGACTCGTTCAGCACCGACGACGCCGCCCTGGTCGAGCGCCTCGGCCTGCCGGTGGCGCTGGTGCAGGGCGATTATCGGAACATAAAGATCACCACCGCGATTGACCTGGCCATCGCCGGCGCGATCATGGAAGGATGGAAGCAATGATGCGTATCGGTCACGGCTACGACGTTCACGCGTTTGCTGCCGGCCGTCGGCTGGTCCTCGGCGGCGTAGAGATCGCCTATGAGAAGGGGTTGCTGGGCCATTCGGACGCGGATGTCCTGTGTCACGCTATCAGCGATGCGCTGCTCGGCGCTGCTGCGTTGGGAGATATCGGCCGCCATTTTCCAGACACGGATCCGGCTTTCCACCAGGCGGACAGCCTGCGGCTGTTGCAGCAGGTGGTTGGCCTGATCGGCCAAAAGGGCTATCGCGTGGCCAATGTGGATGCCACTTTAATCCTGCAGCGTCCCAAAGTCGCGCCGCATGTGCCGGCCATGCGCCGGAATCTGGCGCAGGCCATGCAGGTGGCCGTCGATGTGGTTTCGGTCAAAGCCACCACCACCGAGGAATTGGGATGGGAAGGTCGCGGGCAAGGGGTAGCCGCCCATGCGGTGGTGCTGATTGAGACCGACAGCCGTTGAGTCTATACTTCAGGCTTCGCGAAGACCTGACCGGGCGGTCCTGCTGGATTCGAAAAACGGGTTCTTTTGTCATTTAGGTTGCGAACCATTGGCTTTCATGAGATCGGATACACCATGTCCCTGCACATCTACAACACCCTGACCAGGCAAAAAGAAGAATTTCAGCCGCTGCAGCCCGGACGCGTCCACATGTATGTCTGCGGCCCTACGGTCTACGATTATCCGCACATCGGCCATGCCAAAAGTTATATCAGCTTTGATGTGGTGGTTCGTTATTTCCGCTGGCTGGGCTATCGGGTGCGGTACGTGCAAAACATCACCGATGTGGGCCACATGCTGGATTCCGGCGAGGACCGCATTCTCAAAGGTGCTGCGCGCGAACAGATAGAGCCCATGGAGCTGGTGGAGAAATACACCGCCGCGTATTTTAAAGCCATGGATCAGCTGAATGTGCTGCGGCCGGATATCTCGCCGCGCGCCAGCGGCCACATCCCTGAGCAGATCGAATTGGTGGAAAAGCTGCTTCAGAACGGTTATGCCTATGAGGTCAACGGCTCGGTCTATTTTGACGTTTCCAAATATTCCGAGTACGGCAAACTCTCCGGCCGCAAGGTGGAGGAGCAGATGGCCGGCGCCCGGTTGGACATCATTGAGGAGAAGCGCCATCCGGCGGATTTCGCTTTATGGAAAAAGGCGGCGGAAAACCACCTGATGCAATGGAACAGCCCCTGGGGCCGCGGTTTTCCCGGCTGGCACATCGAGTGCTCGGCCATGTCGGCCAAATACCTGGGCGAAACCTTTGACATTCACGGCGGCGGCATGGAGAATCAGTTTCCCCATCACGAATGCGAAATCGCGCAAAGCGAAGCGGCCAGCCGCAAGCCGTTTGTCCGTTATTGGATGCACAACAACATGGTGCTGGTGGACGGCGTCAAGATGAGCAAATCGCTGGGCAATTTTACCACCATCGCGGAAGCGCTGAAAAAGTTCAGCGGCGAGCAGATCCGTTTTTTCATTCTGCAGTCGCATTATCGCAGTCCGGTGGATTTTTCCGATGCGGCCATTGCAGCGGCCGCTCAGGGGTTGGAGCGGTTGCGCAACACGCGCGTTGAACTGCAGAAGAGGCTGGCAGGGAAGGCCGGCGCCGGCGCTGACAGCGGCCAGGAGATGGCGGAGCGCCACGTGCAGCTGTTCCGACAGGAGATGGATGACGATTTCAATACGCCGGCTGCCATCGGCCGGCTGTTCGATTTTTCCCGCGATCTTAACCGTGC
>JAKJDB010000536.1 GCA_022706175.1 Candidatus Zhuqueibacterota bacterium
ATGCTCTGCCGTTTGTCGAATATATCCGGCTCATAGATGCGGCTGTGCGGACCGCAATATTGGCCGTCGAGATAATCGATAAAAAAATCAGCCAACAGCCAGTTGATCATGATCTCGGCCCGTTTTTTCATCACCGGATCCCGGCTGAATTGGTTCAACATGAACATGGGGGTGAGAAAGAAAGAGAGATAAGCAGGCGAGTCGAACTCACCCTGGCCGATGGTGGTGGTGGTGGTCATCCAGTAATTCAGCCAGCCCTCGGCGTCCAGCCGGTTCTCATCCGAGCTTTTGCCGTTGAACCAGGAAGGGCCTGGTTCGTTGGGCCAGCATTGCGTCGCCAGATACAGAGAGGTGTAATACATGACCCAATGGTTTTCGGTGTCGCCGCGATAGGGCGTATAGTCCTTCAGGGATCGGCGCACCTTGGCTTTATAGGCCGCCGGCATGTTCTTCTGCCCGTACAGATACATGGACATCACCGGGTACAGCCAGAACATGTCGCCGCGCGGCCGGCTGGTGACGCTGTCGATGATTTGCAGCGCGGTCGGAACATCATAGTTCTGGTTCAGCTTGACCATGGCGCGAAACGCGTCCGGGCTGTAGGGCAGCTTTTTGTAATAAGAGAGTACGCTGTCGCAGCGCTGTTTGTATAATTTATTGTAATCCGCCGCCTGAACGGCGACGGAGAACAGCACGGCCAATAAACAAAGAGTGCGAAATGGTTTCATGATCCAGTTCCCTCATCAATAACGCTACATGTGAGCACCCACTCCTATGCGAAGTGGCGGGTTGGTTCAGCTTCGGCGGACGCTAAAAGATAGCCAGGCAGTACACTCGTCCGTCGGGTTCGGCGGCGCAGGTGAAATGGCCGCCGCCGTCCGCGCTGCGCCATAAACCGTAATTCAACAGGCCGGCAAAGATCAGCCGGTTGTCCGTGGGATAGATCGCCAGACTCCGTACGGTTCGGTCACTGATCTCGTTATCCAGATGGGTCCATTTCTCTCCATAGTTGGTGGATTTATTGATCCCGCAGAGATAGCCGCCGCAATACAGCACGCCTTTTTCGACCGGATCAAAAACCAGCGTATAGATCGTTCGGCCGCGCATGCCCATGCTGCGCTGCCGCCAGACCTTGCCGCCGTCGCGGCTGACATAGACGCCGGCATCGTCGGTGGCTGCTGCCAGCACCGTCTCATCGTAGGGTGCAATTTGAATCTCATGCACCTCCCGGCCGGACAACCCGCACGGTTGCCAATTTTCACCGCCGTCCTCGCTTTTCATAATGCCGTCGGCCGTGGCCAGGAACAGAACCCGCGTGTCCGAGGGCAACAGAACGAGACCATTGCAATAGGTCTGGCTGGTGGGCTTCAACCCATTGCTGATCTTTCTCCAGGAATCGCCGTAATCGTCGCTCTTCCAGACAAAAGAGCTGGAGGTGGCGTAGACGGTCTTGGGGCGAAGTGGATCCAAATACACCTTGGTCACTTCGGTGATGGTCCAGTCGGTGACGATTTTCCACGTCTTGCCCGCATCGAGGCTGCGCAACACGCCGTTGCCCGCTGCCAGAAAGATGTTCCGGCCGTCGGTACGGGTGTCGACCGCTACGCCGAAAATAGAGTTGTTCTTCCACCCGCAGCGTTCCCAGGTCTGGGTGTCCTTAGCGCCGTAATACAGGCCAAAGACCTGAACATCCTGACCCACCACCGTGATCTGCTTGCGAAATACAATCGAAAAATAGATCATTGGATCGCGGGCAAAAAGCGGCAGCGCAATCATAGTTAATAAAAGCAACAACAGGGTGATACTTTTTCTCATGGAAGACCTCCAGAATGATTGGTGAGCTAAATTAAAAAATTTTAACCAAAAGTCAAAGATATTGTTACAATGCGGAGATTTTGACAAGCTATAGAAATCAGGATCCACTCCCCCTGCCTCGCTCATTCAAGAGTTGTGCGTGAAAGGCCTGTGCCCCGGCTGGATTGCCCCTATTTGCCCTTGGATCGGCATAATCCCCGGGCTATTATAAGCGCTCCCAAGACAGTTTATGCTTGAATATGGCGACCTGTTTGTCTAATTTAGCGATAAAATCATGGAGGAGACAATGAAAGCATTTGCCACACTGCTGCTGGTGGTTCTTATGATGAGCGGTGAAAAATCCAGACCCGGGTCCGCCACTTCCGGCGGCCGGAGCCACAATCAGACCAGTGTAAACTTGTTGGCAAAGGCGAAATGGACGGTCAGCGAAGAAAAGACCACGCCCTTCATCAACGCCAACGACGTCTATCAGGACGGTTCGTCGCCCATGTACCGTGATAAAGAGGGCACGCTCTGGGCCATGAGCGGACACACCCACCTGGGACACATCGGCATGTTCAAAGGCAGCTGCCTGGATGACCTGAAAGAAGCCTATCCGATCAAAACCAGTTTTAAAACCGGCGCTGCAGGCGAGGCGTTCAACGGCGTGCGCTATCCCGAGGGCGTGATGTCGCGCGGATCCATCTGGCCATTCGGTCTGTACATCTGTCCGGTCACCAACCGCTTTTTCTGCTTTTTCCATAACGAGACGGGCTGGAACGGACAGGGTACCGGTTATACCATCTATGGGCTCAAGGATGGCGAACCCGATTTCCGTCACATCGGTTTGATGCACTCGGACGACAGCGGCAAAACTTGGGATTTTGACCGCTGGGTGCTGACCGCGGAGCAAGTGGGGTACAGCGAGCTCTATCGCGGCCAACCGGCCGGTGAGATCTGTTGCGGCGCCGGCGATTTCTCCATCTTTATCGAGCCGGAAGGGGACTATATCTATCTTTTTTACAATTTGCTGTATTACGATTCGTTTAAAAAAGGCTGGAGCGATTGCAGCGCCTACGTTGCCCGCACCCGCAAGCGGACGGACGGCTGCATGGGCGATATGGTCAAATATTACAACGGCAGTTTCTGCGAACCGGGCAACCTCGGCAAAGCGAGCCAAATCGTGGAGAACGTCTGGCATCCCCAGGTGCTGTACAGCAAAAGCCTGGACGCTTATATACTGGCCGGCGTCGTGTTCGATGTAAAAAACAATCGACGCAGAACTCTGGA
>JAKJDB010000537.1 GCA_022706175.1 Candidatus Zhuqueibacterota bacterium
CACCGTGGCCGGCAACGATGCGGAAAACGCCATTCACGCCTTCGCCACCGCCGGCAGCAGCGGCTCCAGAATGGAGGTCAACATTCCGCCGTACACCGCCGACCCCGGCAGCGACAACGATAGGGTACAGATCGACGGCTGGTACAGCGGCGCGAGAAAGATCTCCCTCACCATAGTGTCGCCCACGGGCCTCACCTACGGCCCGGTTCCAGCCGGTCAGTATATCGATAAGAGCGGCGCGGACGGCAGCGTCTATGTTTGGAACGGCTTTTACTCCGAGAACAACGGATATGTGGTCGGCGTCAATCCTTTTAACGGCGACCGCGAATTTTATGTCGACATCAGCGATGCCAACGGGGTGACGCCCAAACAGGGCATCTGGACCATCCGGCTCACCGGCGATGCGGTGGATGTGCACGCCTGGATCGCGCACACCAGTTTCGATGCCGTGTTCGCCGCCGGCAACGTCAACACCCACAAGGTGGCGATTCCCGGCACCTCTAAGAATGCGCTCTGTGTGGCTGCCTATACCACCAAGGAGACCTGGGACGACGCCGACGGCCATCATCTGACCATCGATTCCAGAGGAACGATCAAGATCGGCGCCATCGCCTCGTTCTCCAGCCCCGGGCCGGCGCGGTACAGCTCGCCGATCAAACCGGATCTTGCTGCGCCGGGTCAGATCATAGCCAGCGCGTTGTCCCAATTCGCCGGGCTGGACAGCCCGTCCAGCATCTTTACTTCAGGCAGCGCCGAATACCCCCGTGCTTTTCTGCTCAACGACGGGCTGCATGCCATGAGCAGCGGCACCAGCATGGCGGCGCCGCATGTGACCGGCGCCATTGCCCTGGTCCTGCAAAAACACCCGACCGCCACTGCGACGCAGGTTCGCACCATGCTGACCGCCAGCGCCAGGAGTGCCGCCAATCAGGACGCACTGTACTGGGGGGCGGGCAAGTTGGACGCCGCCGCTCTGTTGCAGGCTGATCCGGCTGAAGAGATTATCCCGACTTTTTCGCTGGCTCCCGCTTTTCCCAATCCCTTCAACCAGATCACCTGCTTTACTTTTCAACTGCCCATCGATCACAGCGGCGGCCTGCGCACGGCGGTGACGATCTATAACGCGCTGGGGCAAAAGGTCAGATCCCTGCTGGAGGAAAAGCGCTCAGCCGGCAGCTACAGCCTTTTTTGGGACGGCCGCGATGAGCTGGGCTTTCGCCTGGCCAGCGGCATCTATCTGGCGGTTTTTGAATACGGAGATAAAAGGCGGGTGTTGAAGGTCACGCTCCTCAACTGAAAAGTTGCAAGGTGGATATGCAAGTTCGCGAAGCAGCCCGCGAAGGCTTTCTCTATCAGCTCTGGGTCAACCAGCCTTTCGATCAACCCCTCCACACCATCGACGGACGGCCTGTGCAAATCCTGGAAAAAGGAGTGCGCAACTATGACGCCGGCCCTGATTTTCTCAATGCCCTCATCGTCCTGGACGGCCGCATGCAGAGAGGCGACGTCGAGATTCATCCTCTGGCCGGCGATTGGTACAGCCACCATCATCACACCGATCCGCGCTACAACTCTGTCCTGCTTCATATCGTCACCATGCACACCCCAGACGGCTTTGTCGCTGTGCGCCAGGACCGGACGCCGGTCGCAACGCTGAATATGGATGAATTTTTACAATCGCCCAGCGAGGAACTCGAAGTCGAGTCCCTGACCGTTGATACAAAGCAGCTGCCGGACTGCGGGCTGCGGGAACAGGATTCCGCCTGTCAGGAGAAGGTTCTGCAGCAGGCGGGCATGGCGCGGCTGGAGATCAAGGCGCAGCGGCTGGCTGAAATGCGCCTCTCAGCAGGCTGGCAGCAGATCGTCTATTCCAGCCTCGCTGTTTCCCTGGGCTATGCCAAGAATCATCTGCCTTTCAGCCGGCTGGCGCAGATCCTGCCGGTGGAACGGTTGTGGAGCTACCTGTGGAACGACGATGCACAGACCGCGCGGTACAAATGTGAGGCCTATCTGTTCGGCGCTTCCGGATTGTTGCCGCCGGCCGGACGGGCGGCGGAATCCGAATACGCCCGAATCCTGGTGCAATGGTGGCGCTCTTTTCCCGACCAGGCCAAAATCGATCCCATACGTGCAGGCTCTTGGCAGTTTTTCCGGCTGCGACCGGCCAATTTTCCCTTCAGAAGGATCGCCGCGCTGGCGGAGCTGGCTCTGCGCTTCAGCCAGGAGGGCTTTCTCACTCCTTTTATCAAATCTCTCGAGACTTTTAAAGATCGCCCAACACCCTGTATTTATGAGATGGAAAGCCGCCTGGAAGTCAAGCGGCACGAGTTTTGGTCCAGTCGGTACACCTTTGATCAGCCGGAGGCCTGCGGCTGCAGATCCACGGCGCTGTTGGGCCGTGATCGCAGCCGTGATATGGTGATCAATGTGATTTTGCCCGCTCTGTATGCCTATTGTCAGGAGACCGAGGCACGAAGAACTCTGGCGGCAGTGCGGGACCTCTATGCTCAATTTCCCGCCATGGCGCACAATGAGATCACCCGCTGGATGCAGGAAAGGCTGTTTCACGGCCGCCACGAGCTGTTGCAGCGCATGTCCCGGGCGATCCATCAGCAGGGGCTGGTGCATCTGTACAAAAGTGTCTGCATCGGCCAGGGCGCCTGTCGCCGCTGCCTCGAGTAGGCCGGCCTCCTCATTCGCGCTGCTGCCTTGGCAGGGCTCGGCGGCGGATCCTCTGTCTTTCTTTTAATTGACTTTTAGCCGAAAAATTAGTAATATATTTGGTTTTATTCGGCATACTTAACCGGGTCCATGGAGGCCGCTTTGTGCAAGGATGAGGATCCATCGGCAACCGAAAAGAGCGTGGTTTCACCCGCAACCCTGTATGTCGTCAGCACCCCTATCGGAAATCTGGCGGATATCACCTATCGAGCGGTTGCGGTTCTCAAACAGGTGGATCTTATCGCGGCCGAGGATACCCGCACCAGCCGTGTCCTGCTCGATCATTACGGCATCACCACGGCGGTGGTCAGCTATCATGATTTTAACGAGGACCGGGCGGCGCCGGAGCTGATCCTACGGC
>JAKJDB010000538.1 GCA_022706175.1 Candidatus Zhuqueibacterota bacterium
AGCGCGCGGTGCCGCGTCCCTTTTGCTTCCAGGGCTTTTTGCCGCCGCCGGAGACCTCGGAACGGGTCTTGGTGGCCCGGGTGCCCTGCCGCGCGTTGGTCTGCTGGGCGTTCACCGCCAGATAAACCGCATGTTCGTTCGGTTCCACGGCGAAAATTTTGTCCGAGACCTTGATGCGGCGGCCGGTCTCTTTTCCCTCTTTGGTGTAAACCTGTAATTCCATATGCGAGTTTACTTTCTGATTAAAACAATCCCGTTTTCTGTTCCCGGCACCGCCCCCTTGATGATCAACAGGTTGTTGGCGGTATCCACTTTAAGCACGCGCAGGTGGCGCAAGGTCACGCGGTCGCCGCCCATACGGCCGGCCATGCGCAGACCCTTGTATACGCGCGAAGGATAGGAGGACTGGCCCAAGGAACCCGGCGCACGCAGACGATCGCTCTGGCCATGGCTCACCGGGCCGCCGTTGAAATGATGGCGGCGTACCACGCCCTGAAATCCCAACCCTTTGCTCACTCCGGTCACCCGGACGAGATCGCCCACGGTAAAGATGTCGGCCTTGATCTCATCGCCGATCTTGACCTCACGATCGATTTCCAAATCACGCAGCTCGCGCACCACCTCGTAGGGCCCCTTGCCGGAGGCCTTGTAATGGCCGCGCAAAGCCCGGTTGGTGTGCTTTTCTTTTTTGCCGCCGAAACCCACCTGGACGGCGATATAGCCATCCTTGTCCTGGGTCTTCACCTGTGTTACCACGCAGGGACCGGCTTCGATAACCGTTGCCGCAACCATGTTGCCGGCTTCATCAAAGATCCGGGTCATGCCGATTTTTTTGCCGATAAGTGCACGCATTGATATACCATCGAATAGGGTTATAGTGCCGTCGTACGTCAGATCAATTAAAAACGGACGCTGCGGTCATCACACTTTAATCTCGACATCCACGCCGGCCGGAAGCTCCAGCTTCATCAGCGCATCCACCGTTTTCGGGGATGAGTTGTGAATGTCGATCAACCGTTTGTGAACCCGCGTCTCAAACTGCTCGCGCGACTTTTTGCCCACATGGGGCGAACGCAACACCGTGAATACCGAACGACTGGTCGGCAACGGAATCGGCCCCACGATCATCGCACCGGTGGTCTTGGCCGTTTTGATGATCTTTTCAGTGGATTTGTCGATCAAACGGTGATCGTACGCCTTGAGTTTTATTCTAAGTTTTTGACCCGACATGGATAGCGCTCCGATTAACTTGATTCCGGGCGGAGCAGCCTGTTCCGCCCGTTCGCCCGCTGTTGCGGCGGACGATGTTCTTTATCTGCGAAAAGTTATTTGATAATCTTGGTCACTACGCCGGCGCCCACGGTCCGGCCGCCCTCGCGGATGGCAAACCGCAATCCGTCTTCCATGGCGATCTCGGTGATCAGCTCCACTTCCATCGTGATGTTGTCGCCCGGCATCACCATCTCCACCCCTTCCGGCATCTTGATCGTCCCCGTCACATCCGTCGTCCGGAAGAAAAACTGTGGACGGTAGCCGTTGAAAAACGGCGTGTGCCGGCCCCCCTCTTCCTTGCTCAACACGTACACCTCACCGTAAAAATGCGTATGCGGCGTGATCGAGCCCGGCTTGGCGATCACCTGACCCCGCATCAGTTCGTCCTTCTCAACTCCGCGCAGCAGCAGGCCCACATTATCCCCAGCCTGTCCCTCGTCCAACAGCTTGCGGAACATCTCCACACCCGTGCACACCGTCTTCTTGTGCAGCCCCATGCCGATCACTTCCACTTCCTCGCCCACTTTCACCCGGCCTCGCTCCACGCGGCCCGTTCCCACCGTCCCGCGCCCCGTGATCGAGAACACATCCTCCACAGGCATCAAAAACGGCTTGTCCACATCTCGCGACGGCGTCGGGATGAAACTGTCCACCGCCTCCATCAAATCCATTATGCACTTGGTGTGCACCGGATCCGTCGGATGCTCCAACGCATGCAGCGCCGATCCCGCTATCACCGGCGTATCGTCCCCAGGAAATCCATACTTGCTCAGCAGCTCCCGCACTTCCAACTCCACCAGCTGCAAAAGCTCCGGATCATCCACCATGTCCGCCTTGTTCAAAAAAACCACCATCGACGGCACATTCACCTGACGCGCCAACAACACGTGCTCCCGCGTCTGCGGCATCGGGCCATCCGCCGCCGACACCACCAGGATCGCTCCGTCCATCTGCGCCGCTCCCGTCACCATGTTCTTGATATAGTCCGCATGGCCCGGGCAGTCCACGTGCGCATAGTGCCGGTTCGCCGTCTCATATTCCGCATGATGCACGTTGATCGTTACCCCGCGCGCCTTCTCTTCCGGCGCATTGTCAATCTCATCATATGCACGCGCCTGAGCCAATCCCTTCAACGACAACACCTGCGTGATCGCAGCGGTCAGCGTCGTCTTGCCGTGATCCACGTGACCGATCGTGCCGATGTTCACATGCGGCTTCTTTCGCTCAAACTTTGCCTTGGCCATCTCTCTATCTCCTTCAATGATAATCTGGTGATCCGATCATCGGTCGGCGCGGCCGTGCTCAGGCCGCCAGGCCCATCTTCTGCAACAGCTTTTTACCGACTTCCTCGCTAACATTCTGGTAGTTTAAGAACTGCAGGGTAAAGATCGCGCGTCCCTGCGATAAATTGCGCAGCGCAGTGGCATATCCGAACATCTCCGCCATGGGAACCACGGCGCGAATGATCTGGGTGTCTTTGCGGTGCGTGTGCTCTTGGATTTTCGCCCGCCGGACGGCCAGGTCGCCGAGGATCGAACCCAGGTATTCATCCGGGGTCACCACCTCCAGATCCATCATGGGTTCCATCAGCACCGGCTTGGCCTGGCGCATCGCGTCCTGCAGCGACAGGGAGCCGGCGATACGGAAAGCCAGCTCAGAGGAGTCCACATCGTGAAAAGAACCGTCGATCAGCGCGGCTTTGATGTTGATCACCGGAAATCCGGCGATGGCGCCGCTGGCCATGGACTCCTTGATGCCGTCGGCCACCGGCTTGATAAACTCTTTAGGAATGACGCCCGCTTGAATGCGG
>JAKJDB010000539.1 GCA_022706175.1 Candidatus Zhuqueibacterota bacterium
GCCGGCAGAGGCGCGGCTGACTGCGCTGGCTCTGGGCTGTACGCGCTGGGAGACCACGCGTCATGTGGTTGTGCGTCATGCGCAGCGGGGTTTTTTCGCCGCTGTTCTGCTTGGATTCAGCCGTGCGTTCGGTGAGACCATCGCGGTGATGATGGTGATCGGCAACGTGGCCAAGACGCCTCGTTCGCTTTTTGATCCAGCCTACACTCTGCCGGCTTTGATCGCCAACAACTATGGGGAGATGATGTCGATCCCGTTGTACGATTCGGCCATCATGCTGGCGGCTCTGATCCTTATGGTCATCATCATCGCCGTCAATCTCATCGCACATCGCATTCTCGGCAAACTGGAGATCCGTTAGCGCATGAACCGGAGAAACAAAGAAAAACTGGCGATCGGCGTGATGCGGCTTTCCCTGTACGGAATTGTCCTGATCCTGGCCGCCATCATGTCGGTCATCGTGGTCAAGGGCTTTAGCGCCATGAGCTGGTCCATGATCACGCAGACGCCCAAGGGCGGTTTTTATCTGGGCAAAGAGGGCGGCGTAGCCAACGCCATCGTCGGCTCGATCTATCTGGCCGGCGGCGCCACGTCGCTGGCCCTGCTGATCAGCGTGCCGTTGGCCTTTGCGCTGCAAAAAGAGTACAGCAGCGGCCGGCTGACCTATTACAGCCGTCTGGCTCTGGATGTGCTTTGGGGTACGCCCTCCATCGTCTATGGCGCTTTTGGTTTCATCATCATGATGATGATCGGCCTGCGCTCCTCGTTGCTGGCGGGCATTATCACTTTGGCGTTGCTGGTCACGCCGATCATGACCCGCGCCATGGAGGAGGTCATCCGCATGGCGCCGCAGGAGCTGAAAGAGACCGCCTACGCCCTGGGACTCACGCGGCTGGAGAGCTCGAGCACGGTCATCCTGCGCCAGACCATCGGCGGTTTGCTCACCGCGGTCATGCTGGCCTTCAGCCGGGCCATCGGCGACGCCGCCTCGATCCTGTTCACGGCCGGCTTTTCCGACCACATGCCCGGGTCGCTGTTGGACCCGGTGGCCTCTCTGCCGCTGGCCATTTTTTTCCAGATCGGCACGCCCATTGCGGAGGTGCAGCAGCGTGCGTACGCCTCTGCATTGATTTTATTCATCATCGTCCTGCTGCTGAGCCTGCTGTCGCGCTGGATATACCGCAAGTTTTCCAAACACGTGATCAAATAGGAACCTATGGCGATTCAGATCAGAAATTTGTCCGTCCGCTATGGCGCGCATCAGGCGCTGCGCGATGTGAGCGTGGACCTGCCGGTGGGAAAAATCACCGCAGTGATCGGCCCTTCGGGGTGCGGAAAAACCACGTTCCTGAAATGCCTGAACCGGCTCATCGACCTGCAGGAGGGCGCGCAGGTGAGCGGCCAGGTGCTGGTGGACGGTGAGGACATTTATGCACCGCAGGCCGACCTATTGGCCTTGCGCAAAAAGATCGGTTTTTTGTCGCAACGCCCGTTTCCGCTGCCCATGTCGATCTATGACAACATCACCTTTGCGCCGCGCATCCATCGCCTGTCCGAGGCGGAGCTGCTCAGCCACATCAACGGCCTGACCACCGCCGTCGCCCAATCCGGCAACAGCGAGGTCAAGCACATCGGCCGCCATCTCGATGAAAAAACAAAATGGGATCTGCTGGTGGAAAATTATCTGCGGCTGGCCGGTCTGTGGGAAGAGCTGGGCGGCCGGTTGCACGAGCCGGCGGCCAGGCTCTCTGTCGGCCAGCAGCAGCGCCTGGCGTTGGCGCGCGCGCTGGCCATCGAACCCTCGGTGATCCTGGCGGACGAACCGACCTCGGCGCTGGACCCCATCTCCGCCCGGTTGATCGAAGGACAGTTCAAATTGTTGAAGGACAGATACACCCTGGCGGTGGTGACTCATATATTGCGCCAGGCGCGGCGCATCGCGGATCATGTGCTCTTTTTCTACATGGGCGAGCTGGTGGAATCCGGCCCGGCCGAGCAGTTCTTCAACCATCCACAGAATGAAAAAACCGCGGCCTATCTGTCGGGAGAAATCAGTTGATGCGAATGCAAAAAACACTCGGCTGCCTCTGGTTGGCCATCGCGCTCTCCTCCGCAGCATGGTCGCAATCGCCTATCTACTCCTTCAGCGGACAAATCCGCTGTCGCAGCGAAGTGGAGGATCGATCTTTCATTCCCGGAAGCAAACCGAATCATTATCATCTGCTGCGCAGCCGTTTCGGCGTGCAGGTTCGTCCTGAACCGGGCATTCAGGTTTTCCTGCAAATGCAGGACAGCCGCCCTTTTGGCAGTGAGAACACTTCCCTGGCGCGCGGAACCATGGATGGGAGCGCCGACGCCCTGGATTTTCATCAGGCCTATTTTATGATGGACCATCTTTTCTCCACACCGCTGCAGCTCAAAATCGGCCGTCAGGAGTTGCGCTACGCTAACGAAAGGCTTATCGGCGTTAACAATTGGTCCAGCACCGGCAGAGTGTTCGACGCCGGCGTTCTTTCCTACAACCATCGATTCGCCGGCTTGGATTTGTTTTACAGCCGGTTGAGCGGCGGACAAAACAGCGCGAACGCCGATAACCTGGTGGGCATTTTTTCCACCCTGCGAGCCGGCGGGTCTCTGGTCTGCGACGGTTATCTGCTCCATGATTACGACACCGGAAGAATTACCAGCGGCGTTGATCAGGGCAAGGACCTTCTGCGCCGGTACACTGTTGGTCTGCATATGCACGGCGGCAAAGGACGTCTGCACTGGGCTGTGGAGGGCTTTCGGCAGACCGGGGAACTTCAGGTACAGAAAGGGTTGCCGCTGGCGGATATCCACAGCGCATTATTAAGCGCTGAAGTGAAACTCGTACTCGCCGCGAAAAGTGCTACGGCCCTGTCGCTGTCCGCCTGCCGCATCTCCGGCGACAGCGATCCCGGCGACAGGAGCGCACGTTCCTTCGATCTTTTGTTCGGCTCCAAACATGGCTTTTACGGCTTGATGGATTATTATCCTGACCGTTTGTTCGCTGACCAGGGACTGAAAGATTACGCCATCATCCTCACAACCCATTGCAGCGACC
>JAKJDB010000540.1 GCA_022706175.1 Candidatus Zhuqueibacterota bacterium
CCGCCACATGGGGGGACTATGACAATGACGGCGACCTGGACCTGGCCGTGCTTTCGATGGGCGGACTGTATACGCAAGGTTCTGAAAACCGTCTGTATCGTAACGATGGAGCGGCCGGTTTTACCGAGGTGGCTCACAATACGCCGCTGGCTGATCAGGGCCAGACTCATTATGCCGGCACGTTCGGCGATGTGGATAACGACGGCGATCTGGATCTGTACATCGGGGTAGGCCCGTCCATGATCGCCCCGTCGTTGGGTGGCAGCATGGATATGCTGTTTGAAAATCTGATCGGCGGGCAAAACAACTGGCTCGAGTTTCGTTTGACCGGCGTACAAAGCAATCGCTCGGCGATCGGCGCCCGCATCCGCTGTGTCTCCGCCGCCCATCCTCTGCAAATTCGTGAAGTCCACAGCGGCCACGGCTACAACAGCATGGCGCCGCTGACGCAGCATTTCGGCTTTGGCCAGGATACGGTCGTGGATTCGGTCATCATCCGCTGGCCCAGCGGCACGGTGGATCGTTACGTCGGTGTGCCGGTCAACCAGATCCTCGACATCCGCGAAGGCGCCGGCACCGGCATCGCGCAAAAAATCGTCATGCCCGAGACGATCCGCCTGCAGGGCAACTATCCGAACCCCTTTAACGCGCAGACGATCATTCGTTTTTCCTTGCCTGAACTGGAGACGGTCACTGTGAAGGTGTTGGACCTGCTGGGACGGCACGTGCGCACGCTGGTCGACAACCGCAAGCTGAGCGGCGAACAGCAGGTTCGCTGGGATGGCCGCGATGATTCCCATAGCCCGGTGGCGACCGGTGTCTACCTCGTACAGCTGACGGTCGCCGGTTCCAGCCGGACGCATCAAATGACTTTGCTTAAATAAGGCCGGTGTGGCCGCCGGCTGACCCCCTGTTTCAGAGAGGCGCACCCGGGTTCAGCGGACGGAAATTTTTTCGGATGCTCT
The DNA here is from genome assembly GCA_022706175.1 of Candidatus Zhuqueibacterota bacterium. Next base: position 966 of record JAKJDB010000540.1, read on the forward strand.
TTATTTTTCTCTGCGACTTAGATCAACTTGCTTAGATGATTAAAACTTTTTATAGCATCCGGCACCGTACCGCATTCGACGCTGAATACGATGTCGTTCGGGCCTTGTTTGACGATGTCGATGATTCGTTGCCAATCCACAACACCCTCTCCGCAGGCACAGCCTACCGGAGTTCCGGTCACTTTTCCTTTTTCAGCGCCGCTCTGAGTAAAGCTGATGTCTTTGGCGTGCAGATGTACGAGTCGGTCTCTTACGTGGGACAGCCAGGAGTAGGTGTCCGTTGTGCCGGCTAAATAGCTGTTGCCCGTATCATAATTGATGCCGATCGCCGGCGATGGCACCAGTTCATAGATACTATCCAGCCCTTCTTGTGATTTACTGTACTGCTGATGCGGTTCCAGCCCGATCTTGATGCCGTATCTTTCAGCAACCAGCGATGCTTCCTTGAGCGTGTAAGTCATCAATTGATAATCCATCTCTCTGGTGGTCCACTCTGGTTTCGGACCTTCATCCGTATTCACCACCGGAGCCCCCGCATTAAAAGCCCAGCGGATGGCCTGTTTGAGATACTCGACGCTGATCTCCGGTTTGCACAAAGGGGTGTGACTGGATAATCCGGACATTTTGATGTTGTGTTTGGCGCAGAGATCACGAGCCCACCTCGGGTCGTCGTACATGGAAATGCTGTGAAAATAACGCGCTTCGCTCAGCAATTCGCGTCCGAGGTGAACCATCGGTTCGATGTATTGATAGCCGATCTCCGCAGCTTTTTCGACGCCCCAAGTAAATGATTTATCATGGTGACGGACAAATTCCATGTTTACGCCAAGGTATATTTTGCCCATTTGGTCGTCTCCTTGTTTAAATGTTTTCGGTGAAAATCATTTTTGCGGTTGAAAGGGATTTCTGCACTCATTCATTAATCCGTTTCAAAATTCGGTCCTGCGCGGCCATCGACTCTCTGTCGTCAAAGTAGTTAATCGATCGAAGAAAATCAAGCTCAAATGAAAGTTATTCAGAATGCCCGGTTTTATAATGACAGGCAATTGCCGTAATTTTCAAAAAATTCTGTTTTTAGTGTCATTTTTTTTTGCTACCTTGAACTTTCCTCTAAAGCATCCATTCAATTCATGTAAGGTCCGAACAATCAAGTTACGGATGAACGGTTATGAAAGAAAACCGCGTTGTCATTACTGGGCTTGGTGTGATATCGCCTGTAGGCATTGGGATTGAACCCTTCTGGAATGCGCTGCTCGCCGGTCGCAATGGAATTACTCGGGTCTCTCATTTCGACGCATCTTTATTTTCTTCCAAGTTGGCCGCCGAGGTCAAGGATTTCAACGCGGAAGAGTGGTTGGATCGGAAAGCCGTCGGACGCACAGAACGTTTCGCACAATTCGGTCAGGCGGCCGCGGAACTGGCTCTGCGCGACGCCGGACTGCACTCTTTTCCCTATGACCATCATAGGACCGGCGTGATCATCGGCTCCGGCATCGGCGGTTCTCAGACCATCGAAGAGGGTCACCGCACGTTGTTGAGCAGAGGGCCCAACAGCATGCATCCATTATTTGTATCCAAGCTGCTCATCAATATGGCGGCCTGCAACGTCTCCATCAAATATGGGCTGAAGGGACCGATCTCCGCTCCTTCGATGGCGTGTTCGACGGGCGCCAACGCCGTTGGAGATGCGTTTCGCATTATACAACGAGGGGATGCGGATCTCATGCTGGCCGGCGGTGCGGAAGCGGCCATTGCCCCACTGGCTTATGGAGGGTTCTGCGCTTCCCGGTCCATGTCGCAAAACGAGGATCCCTCTTGTGCGTGTCGACCGTTTGACAAAAACCGCGATGGTTTTGTCATGGGAGAGGGGGCCGGTATCGTGATTCTTGAGAATCTGGAACATGCCATACACCGTGGCGTTCGAATATATGCAGAGTTAGTCGGCTACGGCAATACGGCAGATGCCTATCACCTGGTTGCGCCGAATCCGGACGGCGACGGTATGTTCAGAGTGATGCACAATGCCTTGGCTGATGCCGGCCTAACGCCTGATATGATTGGGTACATCAACGCACACGGCACCTCGACCGAGTTGAACGATAAAGCGGAA
>JAKJDB010000541.1 GCA_022706175.1 Candidatus Zhuqueibacterota bacterium
TCTACTGTTTTGGCCCGACTTTTCGCGCGGAAAAATCCAAGACGCGTCGTCATTTGACTGAGTTCTGGATGATAGAGCCGGAGATGGCTTTCTGTGATCTGCAACAGGACATGGCGATGGCGGAAGGGCTGATCATGAAAATACTTGAACGCGTGCTGGAGAACCGCCGGGAAGAGCTGAAGAAACTCGAGCGCGACCTTGCGCCCCTGGAGGCCATTCGCACGCCCTTTCCACGCATGCGCTATGATGAAGCGTCAGCCATTCTGAAAAAAGAAAACCCGGATTTTGTTGAAGGCGATGATTTCGGTGCGCCTGACGAAACCATTCTTTCGCAAAAGCACTCTAGCCCGGTGATGATCAGCCATTATCCGGTCGGCGTCAAGGCGTTTTACATGAAAGCCGATCCACAGCAGCCTGACCGGGCTCTATGCGTCGACGTTTTAGCGCCGGAGGGGTATGGAGAAATCATCGGCGGCGGACAACGTGAGGACGATCTCGAGGTCCTGCTGAACAAGATTCGAGCGCATAAACTCCCGGAAGAGGCCTTTGCCTGGTACCTGGATCTGCGCCGCTATGGATCGGTCCCGCACGCAGGATTCGGCATGGGCATTGAACGCACGGTGACCTGGATCTGTGGATTGAAACATATTCGTGAAACCATACCATTTCCGCGCACCATGTCGCGCATTTATCCTTAATGAAACCGGGGATGTGAAGAAAGGGTTGAGTATGAATTTGGCGGACAAGATCAGAAGCGTACCCGATTTTCCCAAAAAAGGCATTGTTTTCAAAGATATCACCACGTTGCTGCAGGATGGGCCGGCGCTGCAGTACGCCATTCAGCGCATGCGAACGCTGTTCGACCACGAATCCATCGATGTGGTCGTCGGCATTGAATCGCGCGGGTTTATTTTCGGCTCTATTTTGGCCTATTCCTGGGGCATCGGCTTTGTGCCGGTGCGCAAACCGGGCAAGCTGCCGGCACAGACATTGCGGGAAACCTATGCTCTAGAGTACGGTTCCGACTGCCTGGAGATGCACGTGGACGCTCTCAGACGCGGTCAACGGGCGCTGATTGTCGATGATCTGCTGGCCACCGGCGGCACAGTGGCGGCCACGGAAAGGCTGATCGCCCGGGCAGGAGCTATCGTCTGCGGCGCCTGCTTTCTCATAGAATTGGATTTTCTTAAAGGACGCAGCAAGCTGGGTTCTTACCGTATCCTCGCCATCAATCCCGGCTCAACCTCTACCAAACTCAGTTATTTTGAAGAGGAGGAAGAGCTATTTGCGCAGAATCTGCATCACTCTGCCGATGAATTGGCGCCTTTTTCACGAATTGTTGATCAGCTGCCGCTGCGGCTGCGCGCCATCGAGAATTTTTTAGCCAGGAACCAGCTGGCTCTGGAAAAGATCGACGCCTTTGTCGGCAGGGGAGGACTGCTGGCGCCGCTGCCGGGCGGCACCTATTCGGTCAACGATAAAATGATCGAAGATCTATATGCCGGCGTTCAGGGCGAGCATGCCTCCAACCTCGGCGGGATTCTCGCGGCAGAGCTGGCCGGCCGTGGGCAAAAGCCCGCCTTCATCGTGGATCCGGTGGTGGTGGACGAACTGCAGCCGGTGGCCAGATTGTCAGGCCATCCACAACTGCCGCGTGTGAGTATTTTCCATGCTCTCAATCAAAAAATGGTCGCCCGTCTGGCCTCCGCACAGCTGGGCAAGGCCTACACCGATCTCCATCTCATCGTTGTGCACCTGGGCGGCGGCATCTCTGTGGCTGCTCACAAGCTCGGCCGAGTCATCGATGTCAATAACGCGTTGGATGGCGATGGACCCTTTTCTCCGGAGCGCAGCGGCTCTCTGCCGGCAGGAGCTTTGGTCAAGATGTGCTTTTCCGGAACCCATACTTATGATCAGATAAAAAGAATGATTGTCGGCAAAGGCGGCATGATCGCCTATCTCGGCAGCAACAATATGCAAGAGATCCTTCAACGCAAGCAGGCAGGAGATTCCTTCGCCGGTCTGGTGTATGAAGCCATGGCGTATCAGGTGGCTAAAGAGATCGGCGCCATGAGCGCGGTTCTGGCCGGCAGAGTGGATGCAGTGGTGATGACCGGGGGAATCGCCCATGATAACGAGTTTACCGGCCTCATCGCCGAGCGGATCAAGTTTATCGCTCCCGTTCTTCTCATCCCTGGCGAGGAAGAGATGTCGGCCCTGTGCCAGGGAGCGCTTCGTGTCCTGCGTCAAGAGGAACCCGCCTCTATCTACGCGCCATAAGGCGCATCCCTCGTTCAACTTGCAAGAAAAACAAAAAAATAGTTGACTTTACACATTAAAATGTGTAAATTGATGTTGGAGGATTCTTATGCCTACCAACCTGGCGATAGACGACGAGCTTATCAAGACAGCCCAAAAGCTCGGCAAACACAAGACCAAAAAAGCAGCAGTCACTGAGGCGTTGCAGGAATATATTCAGCGTCGCCGGCAGATCGAAATCACTGCGTTGTTCCATGAAATCGATGCAGATGTCGAACCTGAGCGAAAAAAAACGCGAAATCAGAAATGAAGGTCTGTGTTGACACCAGTGTATGGACGCTCGCTCTCAAAAAAGGGGGCAATCGTAATTCTCCCTATATCAGGGAGTTGCACGAATTGATTAAAGAAGTGCGCGTTCAAATGCTCGGCATCATCCGCATGGAACTTCTTTCCACCATACGCAACAAATCCCAATACGAAATAGTCAAACGAACCTTGTCTGAATTTCCTGATCTGCAGTTAAGAACTGTGGATTATGAGTTGGCTGCCGAATTGTATCTGACCTGTAAAAGCCGCGGGCTCGAGGGATCCACCGCCGACTTTTTGATCAGTGCTGCAGCGATCCGAAACAACCTGTTGATTCTGACATGCGATCCTGATTTTACGCTCTACGCAGAGCATATTCCCATTAAACTTTTACAGCCCAGAGGGTAGCCGCGTTGGACCGAGTGACCAATTTTGCTGAAATTGTGGCGCGGGTAAAGGGAAAGCCGAGAAAGTCCATTGCCGTGGCGATGG
>JAKJDB010000542.1 GCA_022706175.1 Candidatus Zhuqueibacterota bacterium
CCGCCTGTATGAGCAGCTGGCGCAGACGCCCGGTACAGACACGATGGCGAAGCGTCATCCTCATTACTGGGCGTGGCGGGCGTTTGCGCAATTTCCGCCGGCTGCCGGCCATTGGGACCGCGGGATTTTTTCCATCTATTTGATGAACCTGCTGCACATTCCAGAGGGCCGCGGCACGTTTCAACCCGCCCGGGTTCCGCACGCGTACCTGGAAGGGGTGACGGTGGAGTTGATGGCCAATTCCGACAATGTGCTGCGCGGCGGTTTGACCGACAAGCATATCGACGTCAAGGAACTGCTGCAGACGGTGTCCTATGAGTGTGCTGCGCCCAAGCTCGTCAAAGGACGGCAGCGGAGTTCCATCGAACGGGTGTACACAGTGCCCTTTGACGGCTTTCAGCTATCGCGGCTCACGTTACCGTCGGACAAGGAGTACAAGAGCCGCATGCATCATGGGCCGGACATTCTTCTGCTGCTGCAAGGGGAAGCCTGGGTCCATTCTCTCTGTCTTTCTCTTTCTCTGGATCGCGGCGACATCATCTTTGTGCCGGCGAACGTGCCCTATGTGCTGCGCACCACCGCTTCGGCGGTTTTGTTCAAAGCGACCGCCACTAAGGGATGAACGCCTTTCGTAACAGTTCTGGTACGGGCTCAGCGAGCGGCGCTGGATCAGCCGCCCAGGTCGGTCTGGGAATTTTTCTCAGCCGCATCGCCGGTCTGATCCGCGACCGCGTCTTTGCCCATTTTCTCGGCAGTTCGGATGCGGCGGATGCCTTCAAAGCGGCGTTCCGCATCCCCAACATGCTGCAGAATCTTTTCGGCGAAGGTGTTCTCTCCGCATCGTTCATACCTGTGTACGCCCGTCAGCTCGCGGAGGGCAAGGAGGAGGAGGCCGGCCGGACCGCTGGTGCGATTGCAGCGATTCTGGGGCTGGTCGTATCTCTTCTGGTGCTTCTGGGCGTGGTCTTTACCCCGATTTTGATCACAGTGATCGCGCCCGGCTTTGTCGGCGCCAAGCGCGATTTAACCATCGATCTCGTGCGCATTCTATTTCCCGGCGCCGGCCTGCTGGTCCTGTCCGCCTGGTGCCTCGGCATCCTCAACAGTCACCGACGGTTTTTTCTCTCCTATTCAGCACCGATCTTTTGGAATCTGGTTATGATCGCCAGCCAGCTCGGCTTTGGACCGCGGATGGGGCAGGAGCCGCTGACGGTGGTCTATGCCTGGGCGTCGGTGCTGGGCAGTGCCTTGCAGTTTCTGCTGCAGTTGCCCACCGTGTTGCGCTCGAGCCGTTCTTTGCGTTTGTCGCTGGATTTCCATTCGCAGTCGGTGAAAGCTGTTTTTCACAATTTTGTGCCGGTGTTCTTTGGCCGCGGGGTCACTCAGATCAGCGCATTTATCGATGAATCGATCGCCAGTCTGTTGCCCACCGGCGCGCTGGCAGGTCTCGGGTATGCTCAGACGCTGTATCTGCTGCCGGTGAGTCTTTTCGGCATGTCGGTCTCCGCGGCCGAGTTGCCCGCTATGTCCAGTGCCACCGGCGATGCAAAGGAAATAGCGGCGTATCTTGCCGGCCGGCTCAACGCCGGTCTGCGGCGCATCGCTTTTTTTATCATCCCCTCCAGCGTTGCCTTTGTCATTTTAGGCGATGTCGTCGTCGCTGCGATCTATCAGACCGGCCACTTTGTCCATCGCGATGCTGTTTTTGTCTGGACCATTCTGGCGGGCTATGCCATCGGGCTGTTAGCCGCGACGCAGAGCCGGCTGTATTCATCCGCCTACTATGCACTGCGAGATGCGCGTACGCCGTTTCGTTTGGCTATGGTGCGCGTGTCGACCAGCGCCGCGTTGGGTTTGCTGTTGGCGTTGGCAGCGCCCAGGTGGCTGGGGCTGGCGCCCCGCTGGGGCGTGGCCGGCCTGACCTTGGCGGCAGGGCTTGCCAGCTGGTTGGAATTTTTCCTGCTGCGCAGAAAAATGAAGACAAAGATCGGTCCCACCGGGCTGCAGCTGGTTTATGTGTTTAAACTGCTGGTCTGTGCGCTGGCAGCGGCGTTTATCGCGTTTTTCGTCAAACGAATGACGGCCGGATGGCATCCCATCTGGTCCGCGGCGCTGGTGTTGGGCTTGTACGGCGGGCTTTATCTTTTATTGACAGGGGTCGTGGGCGTGATGGATCGCAGGATCATCGACAGGCTGTTCAGCCGCCGGACCGGCCGCTGAGGCAGGGCTGAGCGGATTCTATTCGGCCGGGCTTTGCCTCGCGAGGCGCCTCGATGTCCTCTGAATCCGACGACCAGGGCGCGTTCGCCTCCGGGCTTGTTATTTGATCAACCGTAACTGATGATCGCTGAGACGGTAATCCGAAATCTGCAAATCCGCAAGGTTCATCTGCATCTTTAAACCGAATTTTTTTTCCAATTGGTTCAACGGCAGGTTGATTTTACCAATCGACACTCGGGATTCGGGCAAGAGTCGAATCATATTACTCTCTTTGTACGGAAGCAGATCCAGCTTTAGATACACCTGCGATAGGCTCTGTTCCGGGATCATTTTCAGCAGGGTGATCCACGCGCGCTCCGCTTCATCGGAAAGAGACTGATACGGTGCATGCCGCAGATCGACCATCAACTCCAGAACGGCGCGGTTCTCAGTCAGGGTGGTCTTGCATCCCTTGAGAAACAGCTCCGGCTGATAACCGTTCTGTCGCAGCGTCTCTTTGATCAGGGGATAGATCTGGGATTCGGGCAGGGTCACCTCCTTGCGGCTTTCCAATTCCCGCAGATACGCCTCCAGGGTTGTGGGGCGCGGCGCAGGGAGATGATCGATCGAAGCGTTTTCCCGGGCCATCGGCGCCCCCTGCGCAGGGAGCGCCGGGGAGGAAGGCCTCGAGTCAAGAGCGGCCGGCAAAACAGAAGCGGCGGACCGAGTCCGTGCGGCAGGAAGGGGGGCGCCGGTGTTGTCAGCTCCGGATGTTTTTGGCGTCGGTCGGTCGCAGGAGACTGAGGCGTCCGACCGCTCATCCGAATTCGAAGTCGATTCTTCAATGGCGGC
>JAKJDB010000543.1 GCA_022706175.1 Candidatus Zhuqueibacterota bacterium
GAAAAAGAGGTCCGCAAGCGCACCGACGCCTTGGATTCGCTGGGCAACACCACAGCGGCCACGGGCAAAGGATTTGCCATCGGCTCTGCAGCTCTGACCGCCCTGGCGCTGCTGGCCTCCTATGTCGAAGAGCTCAAGATCGGCATGGTCCGCATCGGACAGACCACCATGAAGATGGCCGATGGTTTTCAGATAGAGACTGCCAAAGCGGGCTTTATGGATTTCATGTCCTATTTTAACGTCAATCTGATGAATCCGATCGTACTGGTGGGCATCTTTCTCGGCGCCATGATGGCGTTCATGTTCTGCGGCTTGACCATGACCGCCGTCGGCCGTGCGGCCGGCCGCATGGTGGATGAAGTGCGCCGTCAGTTCAAAGAGATCCCCGGCATTCTTGCGGGCAAGGCAGAGCCTGATTACGCCCGCTGCGTCGCCATCTCCACCAAAGGCGCTCAGCATGAAATGCTGCTGCCGTCGCTGCTGGCCATCATTGTTCCGATTCTCACCGGTCTGGTGTTAGGAGTGGGCGGCGTCATGGGCCTTTTGATCGGCGGCACTTCCACCGGTTTTGTCCTGGCGGTGTTTATGGCCAATGCGGGCGGCGCCTGGGATAATGCGAAAAAGTATATCGAGGAAGGCAATATGGGCGGCAAAGGTTCTGACGCGCATAAAGCCACGGTCATCGGCGACACGGTCGGTGATCCGTTCAAGGACACCTCTGGTCCGAGCCTGAACATCCTCATCAAATTGATGAGCATGGTTTCCATCGTCATGGCCGGCTTGACCGTCGCGTACTCCCTCCTCAAATAAAACGTTACTCGCAGCGTGTTTAAGGGCGACCTCTTCGGCCGCCCTTTTTTATTTGCGTTGCGCCTGCGCACCATCAGGACCAGCACGCGGCGTTTGCCGCGAGCGCGGCATAAAAACGGCGCCGGTGTCCGCATGGGTGTAAAATTTTTGTACTTGCTAATGTTAGCAAAGTTTTGTATCATAAATTTTGTCGACTGTGGTCTCTCTGTTGCCGATGAGAAGCGTCGTTACCGCGGGAAGCGCTGAACCAGGCGTCGGCGGCCTTGGTCGCCAGGTGGCGGAGGGAGTGTGATGAAAAATGAACGCATAGCGTTGGATTGAAGGATATGATGGTAAAAACAGCGGGCCGATGGCTGGTCCTCGCGAGTGTACTGGTGTTGGCGGCAGGATCACGGGCGGCCGAGATTTTCCCCGTGGGACCAGAGATGCAGAAACGGGTGGATTTTTGGGTCAAGATCTATACGCAGTACTCTAAAGAAGAGATGGTGCTGCATGATGCCGATCACCTGGAAGTGATCTATGACGTCGCCAATGTCCATGAATCCTTTTTCGAACGCCTGACGCGCCGCGGCCGTAAACGGTATCTGGAGTCGGTCACCCAGGAGTACCGAACCATCCTGGCCAAACTGGCGACGTTGAAAGAGCCGATCGACACGGCCGGCCTGAGCGACAAAGAACTGTTCGTGTACAATCTGTGGGCGCACGTCCAGGATGCGGACAAGTTCGCCCGCGCCAAGGACAACATTCATGCTCAGGCGGGGTTGCGCAGCCTCTATCAGTCGGGACTGCAACGGTCAGGACGCTATCTGACTGAAATTAAAAAAATTTTCCGTCACTACGGCTTGCCCGAGGATCTGGCCTATCTGCCTCATGTGGAGAGCGCCTATAATCATCGCGCCTATTCCAAAGTCGGCGCCGCCGGGATGTGGCAATTCACCGGTTCCACCGGCCGGCTTTACCTGCGCGTCAACTATAGCCTCGATGAACGCTATGATCCCTGGTTGTCCACAGACGCCGCCGCCCGCCTGCTGCGCCATAATTATGAGTATCTCGGCACTTGGCCTCTGGCATTGACCGCCTACAATCATGGCGCCGGCGGCATGAAAAAAGCGAAAACGCTTCTCGGCACCGACAATCTCGAGGAGATCATCAAACGCTATGACGGCCGGGCCTTTGGTTTCGCTTCGAAAAATTTCTATGCGGAGTTTATCGCTGCGGTGCAGGTGGCCAAGAACTATCAACGCTACTTTGGCGACATCGCCTTTGACAAGCCGGACAGTTTCAAGATCTTTCAAACGCCCAGCCAAATGACTTTGGATGCATTGGCGAGCCTACTCCAGATCGACAAGACAGCGATCGCGCAGTTGAATCCCGCGCTGCGGCCGCCCATTCTGCGCTCGCAGCGGCGTATTCCGGCAGGCTACAGCCTGCGCTTGCCGGCGAACACGGCAGTGGAGACCAGCGAATGGCTCGCCAAGGCTGCACCCGGCTCTGCGCAAGAGCCGCCGCAGGATGCCGATTCCTATATAGTGGAAAAGGGAGATAACCTCAGCACCATCGCCCAAAATTTCGGCGTGTCTATCGCAGAGATCATGGATCTGAACGATATCCGCAATCCGCGCTCTCTGCGCGTCGGACAAAAACTGACGATGCCGGCGGCCAGGAGCGGACGAACCGCGGCAGCGCAGGTTGCGGCTTTTAAAAAGGATTCTTCGGCGGTTCAGCCTCAGGCCCAAGCTCACTTTCAACCGGAGGCGATCGATAGCTCTGCGTACCTCCTGGCACGGGCCCGTCATCATGCCGCCTCTGCCGCTCAGTACGGTCCTTCGCCGGCTGCAGACTCGGCTGGTTATTTTGTGGTTACTTTCGATGAACCGCAGGACAACGTCATCATCGTTCAGTCCGAAGAGTCCGTCGGCCATCTCGCCGAATGGCTGGGGATCACCCCGCAAAAGCTGCGGCAATTGAATCGCATGGGACCTCACGCCAATGTTCAGGTCGGCCGTAAATTAACGGTGGACTTTACTCGCGTGAGCCAGAGGGACTTTCATCGCCAACGACTCGAGTTCCATCGTTCGCTGCAGCAAGGATTTTTCAGCCAGTTCAAAGTGCAGGGCACGCGCACCTATACAATAAAAAACGGCGATTCGGTCTGGGAGCTCTGCCATCGCCGCTTTGACCTTCCCTACTGGTTGCTGGCTCGCTATAATAAAGATGTCAACCTTTTGCGTTTGACCC
>JAKJDB010000544.1 GCA_022706175.1 Candidatus Zhuqueibacterota bacterium
TGCGGATCACCCCGGTCTGCCGCTGGACGCTTATACCCTTGAAATTCCTTCCGGCTACACCAGCCGGGTGCAGCTGCTGGACTCGGTGGTCACCGAAACTGTGGCGCCCTATCCGATCGCCCCCGGATATCTGCTGGCGGATTCCAGCCATGATCAGGCGACGCCGGCTTTTGCCGGTTCAGTGGAATATTACCCTACTGTTTTTTGCAGCCATGAGATCGGCCGGCGCCAGGAGCGTAATCTGTTGCGCGTGGCGTTGTACCCCATGCGTTATCAGGCGGCCGGCCGGCGTGTTCGCTCGCTGGCCTTCGCCCGGCTGCAGATCACCTTTCATCCTCAAGCGGTGCAGAAAGCCCGGCGGCCGCTGATCCAGACCTGGAAACCGACCGCCGGTCAGGCCTTGAAGCTTTTGATCACCGAGTCCGCTGTCTACGAGGTGAGGGGCGCGGCGCTGCAGGCGGCCGGCATCGCCATCGATGCCATCGTGCCCTCTGATCTCAAACTGTATTATAAAGGCACGGAGCAGCCGCTGGAGCTGCATCCGCAACACTCCGATCGCCTTTCCTCGGACGATGTCATTCGTTTTTATGCCGAACGCCGTTCCGGTGCAAACGACTATTACGACGCGGACGGCGATACGGCTGTCTACTGGTTGGATTGGTCGCCCACGCCGGGAAGGCGTTATCAACCTGTGACGGCCGGATTATCCGGCGAGATGGTGGATCATCTGCCCGCGCTGCTTCATCTGGAGCAGAACCTCACCTATTACTCGGGAGATACCAGCGACGATATCCAGAACACCGAGCAGGTTCCCGGAGAGGGATGGGTCTGGGCCATCATCAACCGGGACGCCTCTTTCTCTCTGCCCTTCGATCTCGACCATCTTTACGAGCAACAGGACTCGGTGCGTTTTCGTCTGCGCCTGCGCGGCCTCACCCTCGATCCGCATTCGCCGGATCATCATGTGCGCATTTACGTCAATCAGGTTCCGGCCTGCGAACTTTATTTCAATGATCGGGAGCAGGTCGTGCCGGATTTCAAAGTCGTCACTGCCCGCCTTAAAACCTCCGGCAACACTATGGAGATCCGTCTGATCGGCGACACGCCCTCCGCGATCTCGCAGATTTTTTTTGATTGGTTGGAGGTGAGCTATGCGCGGCAGGCCCGCAGCGCAAACGGCCGGTATGAATTTTCCGGCGCGGATCTGGCATCGCATCAGTCCCTGTTTGTAACCGGATTCAGCGGCCGCCCCACCGTCTGGGACCTTGCGGCCGGCCGGTCCATCGACTCCGTTCACATCGCCCCCTTTCATCGCATTCAGCTGCAGGTGCGCTCTGCCGGATTGAGCGACGGCAACTATGCGTTGTTTTACAGCGATGGCAAAGAGCTGTTCCGCGGCAGCCGCGGCCATAATGTGGTAACGCTGGACGGACTTACCGGCGCGGTGCTGCAGAAGAAAAATTTTGACACCTATGGCTCCAATGCGCAATCCGACAGCATGGCCGCTTTTCTCAATCGTCAGGAAGATTCCACTTTTGTTCTGATCGCAGTGGCGGACGATGGTTCGTCGGCATTGACCGCCGGCGCCAGCCAGGCTTTGCAGCGGCTGGGTGGCGTGCACGGCGGAGAGATCGCTTTTCGCAGCAGCTATGCGCTGATCTGCCGCGTGGGCGCGCCGCTGCAGGCGGTCGAGATGCACCGGCTGCAGCGGCAGGGTGAAGCCCGGGTTCAACTGACCGCAGCGGTGCGTTCGCCTGATTCGCTCCTCAGCGTGCAATTTTCTCTGCCCTATCGTCCTGCGGGCAGAGTGGTGGTGTTCGATTCCACCGCAGTCCGGACGCCCCTGCGCAGTTTGGCGTACCGTGGCAGAGATCTGACCGATTCCTCTTTTGGCGCTGATTATATCGTCATCACCCATCCTCTGTTCACATCCGCCGCCAACCACATCGCTGAATACAGGGCGCAACACAATAGCTTTCGCACTGCGGTGGTCGGGATCGATGAGGTGTATGATTCTTTCAGCTACGGCTTGTCCGGTCCTCAGGCGATCAGGTCTTTTCTTCAGCATGCCTATGAAAACTGGACGCCGCCGCGGCCGGCCCATGTGCTGCTGCTGGGCGATGCCTCTTGGGATCCGCACTACCATTACGGAAAATTGGGACAGAACAACTACATCCCAACCTACGGCAATCCGGTCAGCGATCTGTGGTTTGCCTGTCTGGACGGCGAGAGCGACCTGTTGCCCGATCTGTCCATTGGCCGCTGGCCTGTGGAGACCGTGGCCGAAGCAGAGGGGGTGGTGCAGAAGCTCATCGATTATGAGGCCACGCCGTCGGCTGCCTGGAAAAAAGAGTTTTTATTGATCAGCGGCGGATTTACGATTCTCGATCAGGTCTCTTTTCGCGGCCAATCCGCTGCGCTGCAGAAAGACTTTATCACGCCGGCGCCGGTCAGCGGCCACGGCGTACAGATTCACAAAACCTCCCTCGATTTCATCGAAGGCGAAAACCGTGATGCGATCATGGCGGCGCTGAACAGCGGCACCGTGTGGGCCAATTTCATCGGCCATGCGGCCAGCCGGACCTGGGACCTGATGTTCCATAACGCAGACATCGATCTGCTGGAGAACGCGCCGCGTTACCCCTTTATCACCTCCATGACCTGTCACACCGGTCGTTTCGCCCAGCCGGATCAGGTCAGTTTTGGCGAGAATTTTCTTCTCGCCCGAGGCCGCGGCGCCATTGCTTTTCTCGGCACCTCCGGCTGGGGCTATTCCTATGAAGATTACGCGTTTCTGCGCATGCTTTTGCCCAAAGCCACACGCGACTCGGTTCGCGTGCTCGGCCGCCTCGTGGATGAAGCCAAGATCGATCTGTGGAGCGCTTTTGGCAGCAGTCCGCACATCCGCGACATGCTTTTACAGTACAATTTTTTGGGCGATCCGGCGACTCGATTGGCGCTGCCGACCGAGCCGGACCTGACTCTGACGCCGGAGGATATTCAGATCCATCCTGAAACGCCCAGCGAGGCGGATTCCACCGCCGA
>JAKJDB010000545.1 GCA_022706175.1 Candidatus Zhuqueibacterota bacterium
CAAGGGACCCGATCGCCCCATCGTTGAAGAAAAACAGCGCGCCAAACTGCTGTCCGCATTATCCTGTGTGGATTATGTCATCATCTTTGCAGACACGTCTCCGATCAAACTGATCGCCGAACTGCAACCGGACATCTATGCCAAGGGCGGCGATTATCATATGGGGTCCATCAATCAGGAGGAACGCCGACTGGTGGAGAACTATGGCGGACGCATCGTCCTGCTGCCGGGCGTGCCGGGCATGTCCACCAGTCATCTGATTGACAAGATCATCAAAACCTATCGATAAGGATCACGCTCCATCCATGAACCGGGATGAATTGGCAACCGTGCGCACCCATCTGGCCAACGAACGGACTCTGCTCGCCTATGTCCGCACGGGATTGGCTTTTCTCGCCGGCGGCATCGGCCTGATCCACCTGACCTCGTTTCATTCGTATCTGACCATCGGCTGGAGTTTAATCGGCGGTGGGACAGTGATCATCGTTCTCGGCGCCATACGGTTCTGGAGCTGCCGGCGCCGCATCCGCAACTCACCCTCTCCTTCGGCTGCGGAAATCGAAGAAAGATCTATGTGAGTACAGGCCGGTCGCAGCGCGGCGGCCGTGAATCACGACATCGTTTTCATCCTTCGAATTCCCCCTCTCCCCCATTGTCCTCCAGCCCGTGCTGGCGGTGCACCACCTCGCCGTTGATCAGCGTGGCGTACACGGAAAAATCGTCGTTCCACACCACCAGATCCGCATCATAACCGGGTTGAACGGCGCCCTTGCGATCCGCCAGTCCAAGCACGCGAGCGGGATTCCAACTCGCGCATTGCAGCGCAACCTCCAAGGAGCAGCCGGTATATTTACGGAAACGCAACGCGATTTCGATCAAACTGAGAGTGGAACCGATCAGAGTGCCGTCCAGATAGCGTGCCGTGCCGTTGCGGGTCTCATACTCTTTGCCTGCGTACCAATAGCGGCCGTCCGGCAATCCAGAGGCCTGCATGCCGTCGGTGATCAGCACGCAGCGCTCTGCGCCCAGCAGCCGATAGGCCAGGTTGACGATCTCCGCGTGCACATGCACGCCGTCGCTGATGATCTGGGCCGTTACAGCGGGATGGTTGAAAACAGCAGCCACGCAGCCGGGCGCCCGATGCAGCAGCGGCGGCATGGCGTTGAACAGATGGGTGGCATGCTCGATGCCGGCATGGAATCCTGCAACCGCCTGCGCGTAGGTCGCGTCGCTGTGGCCGAGGGAAGGGATCACCTGACGCCGCAGCAGCTGTTCGATGATCTCCAAATGGCCGGGAAGCTCCGGCGCCAAAGTCATCATTCGCAGACCGCCGGCGCAGATCTCCAGCAGTTCATCCAAGCTCTGCGCAGCGGGAGAATCGATGCTTGCCGGATCGATCCCACCCCGCCGTTTGACGCTGATGTACGGCCCTTCCAGATGAATGCCGAGACAGCGGGCGCCGCCTTTGCTCTGCCGGTTGATATAGTCCGCAGCGGCGCGTAGATGCGCGTGACCGGTTTGTCTGTGGCAGATGGTTGTGGCGAGAAAAGCCGTGACGCCCTGTTGCGCCAGGGTCAACGCCATCCGCTGCAGCTCCGCGGCGCTGCCGGAGAACACCTCTGCTCCGCCGGCGCCATGCGTGTGCACATCGATAAGGCCCGGGGTAACCAGCCGCCCCTGGGCGGAGAAATCCGCACCGGGGCGAACCGGCGCAGACGCCTCATCAGCCCGAACGGCGGCGATGCGGCCTTTTTCCAGAATCAGCTCATGAACGCCCGGCTGACCCGACAGCCGGCACGCACGCAGACGCATCACCGTGCCACCCCCCGGTGCGATGACAGCAAAGAATCGATGCGAACCAAACGATATCCTTTGTGCTGCAGCTCCCGAATCAGGGGCTCCAGCAGCCGGTAAAATTTATCTGTGCGATCCGGATGTGTGCCGATATGAATCAGCAGCAGCGCGCCGTTCAATCCATGGGCCGCTGTCTCTTCATATTCAAACAGCCGCTGGTACAGGGCGGCTGAGGAGCGATAGGCTCGCATATCCGGCGTGGTGTAATCCGCCTGGGTGCCCACACCCGGGGTGTAATTGAACAGCGTGACGTCCAATTCCGCAGCCCAGCGGACATGGTCCAGATTATACCACTCGTACGGTGGAATGAAAAACCGTTGCCGAGGCCGCACGCCCAGGGCGCGCATGGCCTCATAGTTCGCCAGCAGGTCTGTGCGAAATTGCTCCCGCGAAACCAGGCTCGAGTCCCGGTTTTCCCACGGGCAATAGAG
The DNA here is from genome assembly GCA_022706175.1 of Candidatus Zhuqueibacterota bacterium. The sequence goes on from JAKJDB010000545.1 coordinate 2,286, forward strand.
CAGATGGCGGTCCGAATGGGGGCCCAGATAGTGGCCCTGCTGTTGCAGTAGACGAATGAGAGAATCGTTTTCCGGATGGCGGTAAAAATCGCCGGTAAAAAAAAAGCCGGCCTTGACCTGCATGCGCTGCAGGACCGCGGCGATGTGGCGGCCGCCGTCGTTATAGTCGCCGCCGGTAAAGATCAGAGCCAGTTCTTTGCGGGTGGTATCCGCACGCACGACAGCCCCGTGATCGGTGACGACCGTGGCAGAAAAAAGAGCGGACGGCGCCGGCCATGCGGCGAACCAGGCCAGGCCGGCGAGGACCGCCCGGCCAAAGCAACCGGAGAGCTTCATGAATGCAGGTTCAGCCCTTGAGACTGATCTGCGACTGCTTCCCGGAAGAGAAGCGGGATTTGAGATGGTTTTTGAGGATTTTAAACGCAGTGTCCACATCGTCAACGGTGTGAAACAGGGACAGATCGCTCTCCGAGATCATGCCATATTTCACCATTTTATCGAAATTGATCAAATCGTGCCAATACTCCGTCCCATACAGGATGATGCACATATCCTTGAGGACTTTTTTAGTCTGTACCAGGGTGATCAATTCAAAAAATTCGTCCAGCGTGCCAAAGCCGCCGGGAAAAACGATCAGGCCTTTGGCAAGATAGACGAACCAGAATTTACGCATAAAAAAATAGTGAAACTCGAACACCATGTCCTGGGAGATGTAGGGATTGGCGAACTGCTCCATCGGCAGACTGATGTTCATG
>JAKJDB010000546.1 GCA_022706175.1 Candidatus Zhuqueibacterota bacterium
TGCAGGATTTCATAACCCGCCGGTTGATCGGTCTGGCGGCTGAGCGCGGCCTGCCGATCCAGATCCACACCGGCCTGCAGGAGGGCAACGGCAATTTTATCGAAAATTCCAAACCGACGTTATTGACCGGCCTGTTTTTCGATTTTCCCGACGCCCGCTTTGATCTCTTTCACGCGGGCTATCCCTGGGCCGGTGAAGTGGCCGCGTTGGCGAAAAATTTCGCCAACGTCTATGCGGATCTGTGCTGGATGCCGGCGGTTTCCCCGGCGTTTACAGCCCGGGTGCTTGATGAATGGATAGAGACCATTCCGGCGAATAAAATCCTCGCCGTGGGCGGCGACTCGAACTATGTCGAGGGCGCCTTTGGCCACTGCACCATCGCCCGGCGCCTAGTCAGTGATGTGCTCAGCCGCAAGGTGGCCGGCGATTATCTCACCAGCACAGAGGCGCATTGGCTGGCGAATCGCCTTTTGCGTGAGAACGCCCGAGAACTGTTCCACCTGAATCAGGAGGCAGTGGAATGAAAAGGCACCGCCTTGCTTTCCACCATTTTTTATTTGTTCTTTTTCTCTGCACCGCAACGCTGTGGTGGCAATGCGGCGCCGAATCCGGTTTGCGAATTCGAACCGCGACCTGTGAGTATTTGAAGAATCCGGTCGGCATCGACGTCAGCCGGCCCCGCTTCAGCTGGACCTTTTCCGCCACCGGCCGGGGACAGAAACAGACCGCCTATCAGCTGCTGGTGGCGCGGGATCCTGAGCTGTTGAGAAAAAACAGGGCGGATCAATGGGACAGCGGAAAGATCGATTCGGACCAGTCCACCCACGTTCGCTATGCCGGCAAACCCCTGCGCAGTCACGAGACTTATTATTGGCAAGTGCGAGCCTGGGATGGACAATCCCGTCCCTCTGCATTCAGCAGAGTGCAGAGGTTTACGACGGCTTTTCTGACGCCGGATCAATGGCAGGCTCAGTGGATCGGCCGGCCGGGCGGCAAGGATCCTGTCAATGAACAAGGATTTTATAATCAACCGCTCGCGGTGAATGAAGAGGGGGATTCCATCCGTTATAATCCGCGGTCGCTCCTGCTGCGCAAGTCGTTCCTCCTCCAGCGTCCGGTCAAACAGGCGCTGCTCTATGTCTCAGGGCTCGGCTACTATGAGTTGAATGTGAACGGAGAAAAGATCGGCGATCAGGTGCTGGCTCCGGCCAAGACGTTCTACAAAAAGGTGGTGCTGTACGACGCCTATGATGTCAGCGCACAGATACGACCCGGTGCAAACGCCCTGGCGCTGATGCTGGGCAACGGCTGGTTCAATCCGTTGCCCAAATGGTGGTCCTGGCGCATGCAGTGGTATGGGGCCAAACGGGCGCTGCTCCAGCTTGTCATCGTTTTTCAAGACGGCGGCACGCAGGTGCTGTGTTCTGATTCGAGTTGGAAAACAGCGGACGGCCCGGTACTGAGCAGCTGCATCTATGACGGCGAGATCTATGACGCCAATCAAGAGATTCCCGGCTGGACTGCGGCGGACTTTGACGACCGCAGCTGGATGCCGGCAGCGGTGCTGGCGCCTCCCGGCGGCCGGCTGGTCGCGAGTCTTTTGCCGCCCATCAGAATCACCGAAAAGCTGCAGCCCCTTCGCATCAGCCAACCTCAGCCGGGAATTCAGGTCGTGGATATGGGGCAGAATTTTGCCGGGTGGCTGCGGATCCGTTTCAAGGGGAGCAAAGATCAAAAGGTGACCATTCGTTATGCAGAGCGAGTGTCGGCCAACGGCAGGATCGACCCCAGGTCCAACAACCTGGCTGCAGCCACTGACGTGTACATTATGAAAGGCGCTGAGGAGGAGGTTTATCAACCACGTTTCACCTATCATGGCTTTCGCTACGCCGAGATCAGCGGCTATTCCGCTGAATTGACTAAAGAGCAAGTGGAAGGACACGTGGTCCATTCCAGCGTCGAGCCGGCCGGCACATTCAGCTGCAGCAGTGAACGGATCAACGCCATCCGCCGTGCGATCCTGTGGTCGCAGCGCGCAAACCTGATGGGCTTGCCCACGGATTGCCCTCAGCGGGACGAACGTCTGGGATGGATCGGCGACGCCCATGTGACGGCCGAGGAGGCGATGTATAACTTCGACATGGCCCAGTTTTATCGCAAGTGGTTGCGGGATATACAATCCACTCAAAGCGAGAAAAACGGCGATCTCCCCTACATCTCCCCGCGGCCGTTTACCGACGGCAAAGGGACGCCGGCGTGGAGCAGCGGCTATCATTTGATCGTCTGGTATGCCTATCAGTATTACGGCGATCGCGATCTCCTCGCCGAGCACTATGACTCGATGCGCCGATATGTCGATCATCTGACGTCCATTGCAACGGACTATATTCTGCCGATGGATGAGTATGGCGACTGGCTGAGCGAAAACGCCGATGGCTGGTGGCAGCGCGGCGAACCTTTGTCCACTTCCACCGGCTACTATTATTATACGGCGGACATCCTCGCCCGTGCCGCTGAGATTTTAGGCCATCAACAGGATGCGCTCACCTATCGCAGGCTCGCGGAGAACATCAAAAAAGCCTGGCATGCCCACTTTTACCACGCAGACAGCAGACTCTATGAAAACGGCAGCCAGTTCTCCAACGCTTTCCCGCTCTTTCTCAATATCGTGCCCAGGGAGATGCAAGAGTCGGTGCTGGACAGCCTGATCAGCGACATCTTTCAGCGCAAGGGACATCTGAGCACCGGCATTCTGGGCACCAAGTATATGCTCGAAGCGCTCTCTCAATACGGTCGCTCGGACATCGCCTATCTCATGGTCATGCAACCGGATTATCCGGGTTGGGCGCATCTGCTCAAAGAAGGGCATACTACGCTCTCAGAGCAGTGGAACCGTACCGGCTCCCATAACCATGTCATGTTTGGCAGCGTGGATGCGTGGTTTTACAAGGTGCTGGCCGGCATTCAGCCGGACCCTGCTGCGCCGGGATTCGAACGCATCCTGATCAAACCCTATGTGCCGGCCGGCCTCTCCTGGGT
>JAKJDB010000547.1 GCA_022706175.1 Candidatus Zhuqueibacterota bacterium
CGCTTATCCCGTATCCGCTGCGGCGGCAACAGATGACCGTTTATGAGCATGTCGGACTGTACGCCTATCGCAATGATTTTTTGCAGACCATCGCCCAATTGCCCATGAGCCCGCTGGAGAAGACGGAATCGTTGGAGCAATTAAGAGTGTTGGAGAACGGCTACAGCATCACTGTGGTCGAGACCCGTTGTCAAGATCCGGATTTCAGCGGCTTTGGGGTGGACACACAGCAGGAGCTGGAGGAGGCGGAGAGGCTGTTCTACGCCCATGCAGAAAATTTAAAAAAAGCTTGACAGGAAATTTCTTTTTCACTACAATGTATACGCAAACGATTTCGTAATAAACCGTTCGCTATAGTCTTAACATCCCACTGTTTGAGCTGTTTATGGGCCACCATTCTAAACTATAGTGAATTTATCGGTTACAAAAAATCACCATTTCTCTCTTGTCGGCAAACTTGTCGTTCCGGGCTTTACTGCTTCAGATGGAGTGTAAGGATCAAGATCCTCTAAGGATCGTTCAGGAGCGAACCCCTTTACCACACACATTTTCCATGAATTTATTCGAATACGCCATAGCGGTCATCTGAACTGCAACGAAGCCAGGCTCATGGCTCGTATACAGTTGCCTCACTCAATAAGGTTGCTTTCGAATAATCAGCAAAGGTTGAGGAACATGAATCGCCTCAGGAAACTCGGGTTGCCGGCGGTTGTTGCCGTGATCAGTCTTGCTGCTTTCTGCGTCAACGCCGCTGATCCTGTTTCGCCGCAAGATCGCACGGCCTGGTGGCAGGAAGCTCGGTTTGGAATGTTTATTCACTGGGGGGTGTATTCCATACTCGGTCGCGGTGAATGGGTATTGTACCAAGAGCATATTCCTTTCTCCGAATATGAACAGTTGGCTCACCGGTTCAATCCGCAGCAGTATGATCCTAAAGAGTGGGTGGCCCTGGCCCAACAAGCAGGAATGAAATATATCGTCCTGACAACACGGCATCATGACGGATTCTGTCTCTTTGACAGCAAAGTATCTCCATTTACTTCGCTAAAAACGGCTGCGGGAAGAGATCTGATCGCAGAATTTGCCTCCGCCTGCCATGCCGCCGGTATGCGCATGGGCTTTTATTACTCCTTGCAGGATTGGCATTTTCCGAATGTGACGCCGCATGGCCGAATGATCGCGAAGCAAACACTGCAGCCATTGGTCGACCAGGCTTTCGCCCAAGTCCGGGAATTGCTTACGCAGTATGGAACCGTGGATATTCTCTGGTTCGACGGCATGTGGCCCTATGACGCACAACGCTGGCGAGCGCAGGAACTCATCGACATGGCGCGCAGTCTGCAGCCCGCCATCCTGATCAATGACCGGGCCGGATTGCCGGCTGATTTTGCCACACCGGAAAACGCCATCGTCGCCCAATCACGGCCTTGGGAATCCTGCTTCTGCCTGAATCGTTCCTGGGGGTATGCACCCTATGACCGCAACTATAAACCGGTTCATGAAGTGCTGCGTATGCTGGCCTCTTGCGCTTCACAGAACGGCAATCTTTTGTTGAACGTCAGCCCTGATGCGAACGGCCATATACCGGTTGAGCAGGTGGAGATTTTACGTCAAGTCGGCCGCTGGATGCAGCTTCACGGCCGGGCTATTTACGGCGCACGCTCTTCTCCGGTCGTCGCGCCCAATCTGGGCATGGAAACGCGTGTGGGCGACAAGGTTTATCTGCTCATTCAGCGATGGCCGGGCAGCACTGTGCCATTTGCCTGGTGCGGCAGCAAGGTTACACAAGCCCTTCTGTTGGCAACCGGACAACTGGCCCGTGTCGAACAAAAAGCCGATCGAGTATGGCTGCATGATCTGCCTGCTTATCCGCCGGACCCTTACCTGAATGTCATCGAATTGTCTTTTGCAGGCGCGCCTCAGGCCACTGACCCAGCCTATCGCTAGTCGCCATTGCGGCCTGACACTTTGATCACCAGCAGACCTCAGGCTCGCTTTTTTTGACTGAGTCTGCCCGGCTGAAGGAGCCGCTTTTCATTGGTTTTTTATTCACCCGTTATCGGCCTATGCCGTTTGAGCGTTGAAATGACCGGGCCACGTCCCCGAGACCTGTTGCGATCACCCTGTCCGGAGATGGCTGGATCCGCACCAGGAGTATCACCTGAACCATTAGGAAGAGGCGACGATGAAAGGCAAACTGTTCTACCTCTTTGTGATCGGGATGCTTCTTTGTCTCCCGTTTTCAACCGTCTTGGCCGGCCTCACCGGAAAGATTCACGGCAAGGTGACGGATAAGCAGAAAGGAGAATCGCTCGCCGGCGTCAATCTTATTTTAAAAGGCTGGAGCGACGGCAAAACCTACGATTTGGAGCGGGCCATGGGCGCGGTCAGCGATGGCCAGGGAGAATATTTCGTCCTCAATATCCCTCCAGGAAAATATTCGCTTACGGCTCGCATGGTCGGATATCAGCCTGTGCAATACACCAATATCGCGGTCAGCATGGATCGAACCATCGAACTCAACTTTCAGTTGAGCTCCACGGTGCTGGAGGGGGAACAGGTTTCCGTGGTCGCCAAGCGAGAGGTGGTCCAAGCGGATATCTCCAGCAGTCAGATCATCATCCGTGCGGAAGAGACCGAAAATTTACCGAGAAACACGGTTCAGGAAATTTTGGATTTGACTCCAGGCGTAACGGTCAGCGACTACAATAACAAGATCGATATCCGCGGCGGCGGCTCGGATCAGGTGATGGCCTATCTCGACGGTTTTGCCATGAAGGATAATGTGTTCAATACGCCGTTTTTATCCTATAACCGAACCTCCATCGAAGAGATCACGATTCAGACCGGCGGATTTCAGGCCGAGTATGGAGAGCTGAGATCCGGCTTGATCAATGTGGTGACCAAGGAGGGCGAGCGGGATTACAGCCTTTCGGTGGATTGGAAATACAGTCCTGCTGGCTATCGTTATGACGGACCGAAAAAATACCTGGAGGATAAATATTATCTGATGTATGGCAGCGATTGGTCCATGGA
>JAKJDB010000548.1 GCA_022706175.1 Candidatus Zhuqueibacterota bacterium
GTCCGCATGATACAAATAGGGCGGATTGTGACCCGCGTTGACATACGTAAGGGTATGATGATCGAGATCGATCAGCGCATAAAAAAAAGTGATGAATTTGTCAAAGGTGGTGTTGGCCTGAATAAAATTGTTCAGCCGGCCGATCATATCGCCGATGTCGCCCTGCACGGTGACGCTGTTGCGCAGGCCGGCCTGCAGGCTGGACATCAGCAGACTGGCGGGGATGCCTTTGCCGGAGACATCAGCCACTGTCACGGCGATTCTGCCGTCCTCCAGCGGAATCCAATCGAGATAATCTCCGCCGACCTGATAGGAGGGGATGTTGACGCCCTGGATTTCGATTCGCTCGGTGTGGGGATACTCTGCCGGCAGCAGCCGTTGCTGGATATCGCGCGCGATGTTCAGCTCCTCTTCCATGCGCTTTTTCTCCAGCATCTGCTCGAACAGATCGGCGTTCTCCAGCGAGATCACCGCTTGATTGGCCAGCGTGGAGAGAAACTCGATTTCGTCGTCCCGGTACGGCTGGCCGGTCATCTTTTCGCCGAGCAGCAAAAAGCCCTTCTCCTGGTCCTGCGACTGCATAGGGGCGACGATACTGATTTTTTCTTTTTGCAGCAGGCGCAGGCCGCGCAGGCCGGCCAGCTCCTCGACGCGGGTCGCTTGTTTGACGTGGGACAGATTTTTTAAAAATCCGGCGCCGGTGAACGGTCTCACCTGGCCGGGTTCGGTCTGCATCCCGCGGGCGGCGAACAGCCGCAGCCGTCCCTTTTCCTGCAGGAATACGAAGCAGCGGTTCACCAACAGCTCGCCCATGACCGCATAGATGAGCAGGCTGACGATTTTCTCCTTGTCCGGAGTGGCGTTCAGCTCTTTGCTGATCTCAAAAAGCGTGTTCAGCTCCTGGATCTTTTTATCCAATCGCCGGTTGACCTGCTCCAACTTTTGCACGATCAGCGCGTTGTCGATGGATTTGGCCGCGATGTTGGCCAATGACGTCAGGTATTCGATCTCCGCCGAAGAGAACGGCTGCCCATCCAGTTTGGGACCCAGGCCCATGAGGCCCACTTGGCGCTGGGTGCTGAAGATGGGAATGAGCAATTCCATGTCAAATTCTTGAAACACCGACAGCCATTCGGACGGCGGCGACGGATGGCCATGCCGTTCGATCGGCTGCGACCCGGAGATCTGCCAGCGAAATTTTTTCCCGATCAGGCGGCGGTCGAGACCGCGCAGCTGCACCACTTCAAATTCGCCGTCCTCAGCGGACACCAGCACCACCCCTCGACTGACCATCATGCGGCCCATGGGGGTGAGCAACAAACTGCTCAGAGTGACTTGAAGATTCAGGGAGGCGTTGAGCAATTGGCTCATCTCAAACAGCGAATGCAGCTCCACCAGACGCTGATCCAATTCCCGTGACAACCGATCTTGCTGGACAGGCTCCATGCAGGCAATGATTCTTTCAACAGGTGACGGCGATTACGCTTTTTTCGAGTTGTTGACGATCGTGGAATTTTTTTTATTGATGAAATACTTGACCATGCTCACTTGATTGCTCAGCCCGGGTTTGATGTCATAGGTGACCTCATCCATCAGGGTTTTCATCAGATAAATGCCCAACCCACCCACTTTGAGCTCCGCCAGATACTCCTTCATATCCGGAATCTTGATGGCCTGGGGATCAAATCCCTTGCCGTGATCGGTGACGATCAGGGTCAGCTTTTGATAGTCCAGCTTGATGGCGATATCCAGTGATTGAAGTTGGCTCCGGTCGCTGTAGGCGTGTTTGATCACGTTGGTGCAGGCTTCATCGCAAGCCAATTCGATTTTCCCCACATCCTCGTCGTCGAACCCCACTTTTTCAGCAACGCGGCCGACGAAATAGCGGATGAGCTCCAGATTATCGGTCTGGCTCGGAATGCGCAGTTTGTATTCTTTCGTTTTTAAAGTCATCGGTCCCACCTTTGGCTGTTTGTCCTTTTTGGTTTTTTCTCGGACGAATCCATTCATGCCTTCATCGGGCCGAATCGGGCCGCTGCTTCTTCCTCACGATCGAAAATCTGATAGATGGTCGGAAACCCGAGCAGATCAAAGACGCGATAGATCTTGGGCGACATCCGGCACATTTTGATGTCGCCGCTCTTGTTGCGGATCTCTTCGATAAAACCCATGAAAACGCCCAGACCCGCGCTGCTGATATAGGTCAGATCGCTGAAATTCACGATGATCCGATACCGGCCGTCGTCGATCAGCGATTGAATCGCCTCCTCCAACTTGGGCGCCGTGTGGGCGTCCAAAAAGCCGCTGATCGACAGGGTGGATACCGAATCCTGATCGCTTCTCTGAATTTTAAAATTTTCCATTCATGCCCTCCCTCGAGCTGGATGTATCATTATTTCATCTTGATTGCCACAAGCGTCAAATCATCGAACGCGCTGGCAGAACCGGTATGCCCCTCAATGTCGCGAACCAGGCAGTCGATACAGTCGCGGGGCTCCAACTGCCTGCACTGTTTTACCGCCTCGTGCAATCGCTGCTCGCCGAACTCTTCCCCGGCCTCGTTGCGCGCCTCAATGGCGCCATCGGTGTAGAGCAACAGCAGGTCCCCGGAGGCCAGGGTCAGACGGCTTTCCTCCAGAGTGTCGCTGAACAGGCCGCTGCGGTCCAACGCCAGGCCGATGCCGCCCGGCTCCTTCACCAGCACCCGGTCGCTGTTCTGCCGCATCAGCAGAACCGGCGTATGGCCGGCGCGGCAGAAGGTAAAGCTTTTTTGCAGCGGATCCAGGATCCCGTAGACTACGGTGATAAAATTGTCCCGCTGAATGTTGCTGTACAGAGTCTCATTGGCCAGCGCCAACACCCGTTTGGGCGAAAGCTCGTTGCGCGCCAGCGCCTCCATGATGCCCTTCAACTCGGCCATATAAAAGGCCGCTGAGGCGCCCTTGCCGGAAACGTCCCCGACGACGACGCCGATGCGGTCGCGCGCCAGAGAAAAAAAGTCATAGTAATCGCCGCCCACCTCATTGGCGG
>JAKJDB010000549.1 GCA_022706175.1 Candidatus Zhuqueibacterota bacterium
GAGACAGGCCTTCGTCGGTGCGTGCATAGGTCTTTTGATCGTACCAATGTTCGCGGGTGACCTTTTCAACTATCTGGTAGGAGGAGCGGGGACCAAACTCATCCTTCATGCCCATATAGTTGAATTTGTAGCCGGCGCGGAAATTGACGTTTTTCAACAGGGTGGCTTCCACACCGCCGAGGATCATCTGATCGGCGTCCAACGGTTTGGTCGCATCCACATAACCCTTGAACGAAAAGTCGTCCGACTGGATCATGCTCATGGAAACGCCGAAGCTGAACACCATGGGCAGGCTGAACGGCACGTAATAATACTTGAGATCGCCGCCCAGGTTCTGGATGCGGGCGCCGATGGCCAGATCGCGATAGCCGAGCATGTAGATGGCGCCGAAATCAAACGCTACGGTTCCAACGGTTTCCACATCGATTTTCTCGCTGTAGTATTTCACCGTGGCGCCCATGGACAGTTTGTCGGTGAATTGCTTGGCGTAGCTCAATCCGATGATGGCGGAATTGTAATCGAACATGGCTGCGTCCGAATATTCCACCCCTTCGAGACCAGGCTGAACATCGCGGTTGGCTTCAATATCATTGATGCCGGACATCAAGCCACCCAGGGCAAACGTTCCCCAGCTGCCAAAGGAATGCGACACCGCAAAGGCGTTGTGATTGATGCCGGCAATCCATTTGTTGTAGGAAAAAGTAACCTGGGTTTCCCCATCCGGCAAAGAGATGCCGGCAGGGTTCCAAAATACCTGATTGACGTCGTTGGTCACAGTCGTGATGGCCGAACCGATACCGACCGCTTTGGCGCCGACGCCCACTTTCAGAATCGACGCGCCCGAGATTCCCGTTTTTTTCATGGTCTGCGGGAAGGCGGCAACGGCAAGCACCAGCAGAAAGACGACCAACAGCGTGGAGATTGATTTATGTCTCATAGAGCATCTTCTCCTTCAAATAATAGGCTGTTTCATTAGACTTAGCGTTGAATGGCCAAATAGCCCTTTTGTTGGCCGCCGGGATACTCCGCTAGCCAAATGTACAAACCGCTGGCGACTTCCGGACCGTCTTTGGTGAACATGTCCCAGAACAGTGCGCCATTGGTCGGGTCTGTACCTTCGTACTCGAGCACTTGCATAATCTGACCGGACAGGTCCAGGATGGTGATGCGGGTGTCGGAGGTCAGATTGTAGAACTGGATTTTGTGCTCGAGGCCGACATCATGAGGTGCCTGCACTTTGTAAGGATTCGGTTTGACCATGATCTTCTTTTCGCCTTTGATCAATGTGGCAGCCGTGACGCGGGGCGGCTGCAGCACAAAGTTGGCGCCCAAAAATTTCTTTCCAGCCAAATCGGTCGTGGGATACTGAGCGGCGCCGGAGGCAAAATGGTAGGTGCCGTACCAGCGGCCGTCACGGCCGTTCCAGTTGTCTTTGTGCGTTTCCAGGCTGGTGAACGGTACGCCGGCCACAGTGCCGGATTCGTTGTCAAAAGCCGCCACATAGTACCAATAGGTATAGCCGGTCTTTACCTGCTCATCCATATCGACGAACTGATAGGGATAAGTGGCTTTTTCGCTGCCGGTATTCTGATATTCCGCTTTGGCTAAATCCGCCTTGGGAATGTAGGCGATGATTTTCCACGGACCGGAGGGGTTGGCGTCCCAGTCGATGCGGAAGCTGGCCGGACGACTGTAATTCGGGTTGATGGGTTTGCTGTAACGGGATTCCAACTGATCATCGGTGGCGCCGATGTCGGCCGCGGTCTGATGATGATAGTTGTCCAGATAGCGGATGCCGAACTTTTCGTAATTGACTTTCGGATAAGCCGTGGTGCGGTAAATCTTGTAACCGGCGAAATCCGCAGCCGATTCGGCGACTTTATTCCAGATAACCTGAGTCTTGTAGCCGCCCTGAGCTTCCACCGCGTTCAGCTTCATATCCGGCATGGGCGGAGGCACTGGCAGATTCCAGCCGTTTTCATAGGCGTAACGGGCGGTTTTCAGCGACTGACGCATACCTGCCAAACGATAGCCCGCGTACTCAACCCAGACGACGGTCATGGTTTCGCCGACCTTTAAGGCAAAGGGGCCGACGCCGTTGTTGCAGTTGCCGTCAAAGTTGTAATAGGTCGGCGGCATACCGCCGTCGGTCCAAGTGTCGGCATCCGGGATCGCCGGGCTGGTTTTGCCCGGGAAATTCTTTTCCCAGTTCTGCAGCCACTTGCGGGTGTATTTCATATCGCCCATGGGCTGGCCGCGTTCCGCTTCCGGTTTCACGATGCTGACGAAAGAGAGCGGGTCGCCGGGGGTGTAGGGTTTGGTGACGTCGAAATAATTGGGATCAGGCTTTACTTCACTCAAAGCCGATACCTGCCAGCTTTTACCGCCGTCCTCGTACCAGGTGCCGGAGGCCAACAAGAAAGCCAGATAGGGTTTTCCGCAACCGCCGCTGGGGAATTCGCGGGTGACCGAGGTGTACCAGCCGCGCTTGGCGCCTTCACCGATCGGGTGGCTGTCGTAGATGGTCTTTTTATCCGGCGCTGCAATGCCGCCTTCCATGGGGCCTTGCTTTACCGCTAAATAGCTGGAACCATCCCACAGGTCACGGTTGACGCCACGGCCGTCGCGATAGCCGATTTTGCGTTCGCCGTCCGGCGCCCACAGGTCAGCGCCGACGAGGGACTGAGTGACGTTGGTATCGAACTCAAAGGTGGCATCCCAGGGATTGCCGCTCGGATCCGGGCTGGCATCATAGCCGGACATTCTGGATGTAGCCCAGGACTGATTCCAGCGGTTGCCCGACGTGTTGTTGAACATGGAGCCGATGATCTCTTTGCTCTCGATGATCGTCAGAGCTTCGATGTCATGGTTGGTGCGTTCGTAGACGCCGTCGCCGTTGGTGTCCTGGTTGCCGGTGTTGGTCAGCTGCAGCTCCATGGCGATCCAGTCGTTCATGTTGGCTTCGTTGCAGTTGAAAGCACGAACGCGCATCTTGACGTCCACGCCGATGTTGGTC
>JAKJDB010000550.1 GCA_022706175.1 Candidatus Zhuqueibacterota bacterium
GATATTCAGGTTGAAAGGGTTTCCGGCCAAATCCAGCTGCACTCCGCCGGTGGAGATGTCGGCCTCAAGGAGATCGGCGGCGTAGTCGAGGTTCATACAGGAGGAGGCGATCTGGCCTTTGACGGCGTTCAGGGCTCTCTGCGCGCCTCCACGGCAGGGGGCGATGTGGAGCTGAAGAATATATTCAGCGAGTCCGTCATCAACACAGCCGGCGGCGATATCGAACTGCTGAACGCAAAAAACAAAATCGAACTGTCCACCGCCGGAGGTGATCTGCTGCTGCAGAAAATAACCGGCAGCCTGAAAGCGCAGACCATGGGCGGAGACATCACCCTCACCGATGTGCAGGGTGAATCCGTGCAGATCTCCACCATGGGCGGCGACATCGATGTCGAGGATTGTCGCAGCGCCCTGCAGATATCCACTCACGGCGGAGACATCGAGGCCGACCGGCTTTTGGCTGAAGCCAATATGCGCACCATGGGCGGAGAAATCCAGGTGACGAATCTACAGGCGGCCGCGACCGCGGTTTCCATGGGCGGCGATATCTCCATCGAGATGACGCTCGCGGATTTTTCCAAACCACACGCGCTGCATGCAGAGACCACCGGCGGCGACATCAAGGTGATCCTTCCCGCCCTGTTGCCGGCCCGCATCCTCGCAGAAGTGCGGCTGTCCCGGCGATCCGGTTCACGCAACGACATCTATAGCGATTTTCCGCTGACCAAATCATCCCAGGATGAAACCGGAAGAAAAATTTTACGTAGTACAGGTGAGATCAACGGCGGAGGCGACGTCATCGAATTAAAGGCGGACGGCGGCGACATCACCATTCAAAAAGCCCGGTAACCAGGAGATCATCATGATAAAGCGAACGATTGTCACTCTATTATGCACAGCACCCTTTTGGGCGGGAATGGTGTTGGCGAACATCGAGGACACGGTGGAAAAAACGTTTCGAGTGGGCGAAGGCGGCGTATTAACCGTCGACACCCAGCGAGGCGGCATCGAAGTGCGGGCGGCCGGCAATGATCAGGTTAAGATCGTCGTGCAACGCAAGTTCAACACCAACGACCGGGACCAGGTGGATCGCATCCTCAAAGATCTGAAAATGGAATTCACCCAGACCGGGAACGATGTGAACGTTCTGGTCGAGCACAAGGACTCGGACAGCTTTTTCGGCTGGGACCGGGCCAGGTTCAACCTGCATTTCATCATCACGGTGCCGGAAAAATACAACGTGGATTTGAAAACCTCAGGCGGCAGCATCTCGGTCGCGGATCTGCATGGCCGCGCCGCTACGCGCACTTCGGGCGGCAGCCTTACCTTTGGACGCATCCGCGGGCCGGTATCCGGAAAAACCTCGGGCGGCGGCATCTCGCTGCAGGGCTGTGACGGTGATGCCGACGTCAGCACCTCCGGCGGCGGCATTCACATCGGCGAAGTGATGGGCCAGGTGACGGCCGCCACCTCCGGCGGCTCCATCACCATCAAAAAAGCCAAAGGCTCGGTGCAAGCCAAGACCTCCGGAGGGGGCATTCATGTGGAAGAGGTGATGGGCACGATCAACGCCTCGACCTCCGGCGGCAGCGTGGAGGCGACGCTGACCCAGCAGCCTGGCGCGGACTGTGAGCTACGCACCTCGGGCGGCAGCATCACTGTGAGCATGGCGCCGGACATTCGTGCGGAGGTCGATGCCGCCACCAGCGGCGGCCGCGTAGTGACCGAACTGCCGGTGACGGTGCAGGGCGAGCTGAGCAAAACGCATCTGCGCGCCTCTGTCAACGGCGGCGGCCCGAAACTGACCCTGCGCACTTCGGGCGGCAGCATCTTTCTGAAAAAACTTTAACCGCAGCGGTTCGGATCAGATAAACACCCCACTGCAGTTCCTATCATACAGTATAAAAAAAAAGCGACCTGATTTTTCAGGCCGCTTTTTTCATCTCCAGCTGTCTGTTCTTCGACTATTTTGCCAGCAGCAGCTTTTTCATGATCGTCTGATCGCCTGCGCGCATGATATAGTAGTAGATGCCGCTGGTGACCTGCCCGCCTTGCTGATCGCGCCCATCCCAAACCACCTGATGAACGCCTGCCGTGAAGGAACCGTTCACCAAAGTGCGAACGATCTGTCCGTTCAGATTGAAAATCCGCAGTTCCACCGTCTGGGCTTTTGGCAGCTCAAAGGAAATAGTGGTAGTGGGATTGAACGGATTGGGATAGTTCTGTGCCAAAGCCAGAACCTCCGGCAAAGCGATCTGAACGGACACAGGGCCATGCTCCTGGCTTTGACCGTTGCGATCCAGATCGCGTAATTTATAGTAATAACTCGCGCCCGGCTGCACCGATTCATCGATCCACAGATAGCGGCCGTCCGCGCTGGGCGGAATCATGGTCTCAGTCATCACCTGATACGGCCCCTGGGCGCTGCTGCTGCGCAGAACGGTAAAGCCGAGATTATCCCGTTCGCTGCTGGTCTGCCAGGCCAATTCCGCCTTGCGCCCCATCGCCTGCACCGCCAGATTGCTGAGCTGAACCGTCTGCTTGATGGACAGATGCACGTGCCAGCGCGCAACAGCCAAAGCGTTGCCGTCGGAAATTTCGACCCGCACGTACATATCCTCGGAGAAATTCTCCGGCTCCGGCCTCATAACCAGTTCGGTCTGATTGCCGGCAAAACCGCCGTTGACCTTCCAAAAATAGGTCAGAGGGTTATTGTCCGGATCCAGGGCAGAGACCGAGAAGGCCAGATTTTCATAATAGTAGGCTTCCACCACCGTGTCCGCCGGCGAGAAAGAGGTGATGCGCGGCGCCTGGTTGAGCGTTTCCACATTGATCCGCCAAGTGGCGGTGTCGGCCGCGGCATACTGGTCTATGGCGATAAAGGTCACGGTATGCGTGCCGGACTGGCTGCTGCTCGGCGTCCACTGAAACAAGCGGCTGGAAGTGGAATCGAACAGTGCGCCTTTGGGCAGATTGCGCGCTTTGATGGTCACCGCATCGCCGTCCGCGT
>JAKJDB010000021.1 GCA_022706175.1 Candidatus Zhuqueibacterota bacterium
AGGCCTGGCCGCCAGGGCGATGCAGGTGGGAGAAACGTTGACCTTTTAGCCGGCGAAAGAAGGAGCGCAGTCGCAAACCCGCGGAGTGGGCGTAGCCGGACGCAGCCTTGCCAGCCGTATGAACACAGGATCGTATTTATGAACGGAATTTCATTGTGAGCGAACGTCAGCGAACGGGTGTTTTCAACCGCCTCCTGCGAACCTGCGCTCTGCTGTTGTGGACCTCGGCAGTCGCGGCGGCGCAGAGTTGGGACCTGAACATTCTTCCCCTGGATCAGATCAAGCCGGGCATGCAGGGGGTGGGCAAGACCGTGTTCACCGGTGAGGGCGCTGAAGAATTCGGCGTGCAAGTTCTCGATATCATTCGTAATTTTTATCCGCAGACGGATCTGATCCTGGTGCGACTCACCGGAGATCGTGTGGAACAAACCGGCGTGGTCAGCGGCATGAGCGGAAGTCCGGTTTACCTCGACGGCAAACTGATCGGCGCCGTGGCGGTGCGCTTTGGCGAATTTGCCAAAGAACCCATCGCCGGCGTGATGCCCATCGGCTATATGCTGGAGGTGGCGGACACGGAACGCACGCGGCCACAGGCGGTCCGCTCCGCTTTTTCCGGCGAATACGGTTTTATGCGCAATGTGCTGGTGGGCGCTGACGCGAATTTTTGGCCCACGCTGGCCCAGACCTGGAGCGGCCGGGCGATGAATCAGCAAAGCCGCATCGAATCCCCGCTGGTTTTTTCCGGTTTCACCGACGCGGTGCTGGCGCAGGCGGCGCCATTGATGCGCACACTGGGATTTCAACTGGTCTCCGGCGGCGGCGCTACAGCCGCAAATTTTCAGGCCCACGGAAAACTGGAACCCGGAAGCTCGGTGAGTCAGGTGTTCATCAGCGGCGATCTGTCCATCGATGTCACAGGCACGGTGACCGCTGTGGACCGGAATCGGATTCTGGCCTTTGGCCACCATATTTTTAATCTGGGGCCCACCCGCCTTCCCATGGCCTCCAGCCGCGTTCTGACCACCTTGAGCAGCCTGATGGGTTCCAACAAAATGGCTTCCAGCCAGGACATCATCGGCAGCATGCGCCAGGACCGTCTGGCGGGCGTATACGGCGAATTGGGCACAGCGCCGGCTCAGGTGCCGGTCGTCGTTCAGACCCATTCGGCGGCCCAGGGCCGACGGGCCTTTTCTCTGTACCTGGCGGATGATCCAGCGCTCAACAATCTCATGCCTTTGTTTTTACGAATCGCGGTTTTTCAATGTCTGGTGGTTGCGCAGCTGGCCGCGGCGCCCTGCTCTGTGCAGCTGGAAGGCGCGGTGGATTTGGCCGACGGCAGCCGCATCACGGTTGAGGATTTTTTCTCTGCAGAGCAGAGCCTCGGCTTTATGGCAGCGGGCAGTGAGTTCGGCGACGCCTCGGACCTCATCGCCAGTCTGCTGGGCGCACTCTGGGTGAGCGACTTTGCATCGCCCGCAGTGAGCCGGATTACCCTGTCGGCGAACATTGCGGAAGGGGAACGCTATGCACGCATCCACAGCGTCACTCCAGATCGGGCAGAGGTGAATCCCGGAGATTCCGTCGCCGTGGCCATCGAGTTAGCGCACCATGACGGCCGGATCACAACGATTAGGCAAAGTTTGGCGGTGCCCAAGACCACAACCAGTTCTTCGCTCACCGTACTGGTCGGCGGCGGCCGCGCATTGACGCAATATGATGTGCAGACCAATCCGGAAAAATTCCGGCCGAAGAACTATAACGAACTGAAGGAACTGCTCAAAGGCCGGCGCCGCAACGATCGCCTGTACGTGCAATGGCGCGTCCCGGCGCCGGGTCTGATCGTCGGCGGCGAAGAGCTTGCGGATCTGCCGCCGTCGGTGATGGGCATAATGAACCATCGGCGGGTCAGCGAAGACCGGCCGCTGCGCGACCGGTTGCTGGAAGAACGCGTATTGCCTCAGGACCGGGAGATCGCGGGGTTCAAGCGCGTTGTCTTTCGCATCATTCCCGCCGGCGGGGATCCCTCGCGCCGGGAGACGGGCATCGAGGCTGCCGGAGAGTGGTGAGCTCGGCGCGTCGGCGGTGCCGGAAACCTCGAGTGAGAGTTCGGATGATGTTATTATTACAAGGAAAAGTATGACCCGATGTCGCTTCTGCTTTACGATTCTGTTTCTTCCGCTTTGTTTGTTCAGCGCGGCGCCGCGGCAGCGCACGTTCAATGCGTTCGCTGATTTCAGCCGCGCCCGGCTGCAGGGCATCACGGTTCTGGCTGAGGGTTCATTCACTTTGGGCAGCCGGCCGCGATGGCTGCTCGATACCGGCGATCCTTACATCTGGTCCGTGGTCGCCGACCGCAAGGGCAATCTCTACCTCGGTTCCGGCAACGACGGACGCATCTACCGGGTCTCCCCGGCCGGCGACAGCACACTGTTTTTCGATGCGCCGGAATTGGAAGTCTATGCCCTGACCCTGGGCCCTGATGACCGTCTGTATGCAGCGACCTCGCCGCGCGGCAAAGTCTACCAGATCGATGCCGACGGCCGGGCGCGCGTGTTTTTTGAACCCAAGGAAAATTATATCTGGGCTCTGGTCTGGGACCGCGAACGCCGCTTGCTCGTGGCCACCGGCGACAAGGCCCGAATCTATCGGGTTGCGCAGGACGGCCGCGGCGAATCCATCGCCACCTTGACGCAGACGCATGTGCGCTGTCTGGCGGTGGATGACCACGGCGTCATTTACGCCGGCAGCAGCGGTTCGGGCTGCGTCTACCGCCTGGCGCCTGATCGCTCACCGTTTCTGCTGTTCGACACGCAACTGGAAGAGGTGAACAGCCTGGCGTTGTGGTCTGACGGAGCGCTGCTGGCCGCAGCCTACGGCGGGACCAGCGCCGGATTCGCCCCGGCAACGCCGACCGTTCAAACGCGTCCAGCGACCACCGCTGGAGAAAGCGCGCCGCAAACCACACCTGAGACGAACCTGGAAACCATGAGCCTGACCATCGAAAGGGCGTTCCCCTCCGGCGTCGAGTCCTCGCTTTTTGTCATCGACGCCGCCGGCTATGGCAAGAACATCTGGAATCAACCGGGTGAGCAGGTGCAGGTGCTGGCAAACGATGGAATCGACAGCCCTCTGGTCGGCACCGGCCCCAAGGGCCATCTCTATCGCGTGCAGCGAAATGGGGAAACGTCGCTGCTGTTCAGCGCCAACAGCGGCCATATCTCTGCGCTCGCCGGCGTTCGCGGCCGGCCTCTGATCGTCGCCACCTCCAACCCGGGGTGGTGCTATGCGCTGGAGACCGGCGCCGGCGACAGCGGAAGCTATGAATCCGAGACCATCGATGGGGGCATGATCTCAACCTGGGGTGCGCTGTCCTGGAAGGGCCGACTCAACGCCGGCACAGTGCAGTTCTACACCCGCAGCGGAAATGCCGCCAATCCGGAAAATTCCTGGAGCGCCTGGTCTCCACTGCAAAAGGATGGCGAGGTGCTGCGGATCAGCAGCCCGGCCGCGCGCTTTCTGCAGTTTCGTTGTGACCTCGCCGCCGGCGGCGACGAAAACCCAGTGGTGGAGGAGATCACCGTTTCCTATCTTCAGACCAACCGGCCGCCCGAGATTACCGCGGTGCTGGTTTTTCCCCCGAACGAGTATTACAGCCCCGGCGAGAGCGCCACGGATAAACAGGAGGGCGCCGGCCTGGTCTATCCCGCGGCGCTGGGCAAGAGCGAAAAGAAAAGAGGATGGCGCACGGTTCAATGGCTGTTTGAGGATGCTAATCTGGACGGGCTGAATTTTTCCCTTCTCTATCAGCGTGAAGGCGACGCGCTTTGGCATACTCTGGCCCAGGATCTGCAGAGCAACATTTACGCCTGGGACAGCACCCAGATGGAGGACGGCGTGTATCGCCTCAAAGTGCAGGCCAGCGACCGGCCCACGGTTCCGGAGCCGCAGGCGCTGACAGCGGAGAAGATCAGCGATGCGTTTGTCATCGATAACACGGCGCCGCAGATTTCATTTTCACCCGGCGCCTCGGGCCGGCAGATTCTCTGCCGGATTCAGGACAGCGGCAATCTCATCGATTCCATCGAATATTCTTTGAATGCCCAGGGCTGGAAAAAAATCTATCCGCAGGACGGGATCTGCGACAGCCGGCAGGAATCGATCGCGGTGATGATCCCTGAATCGTTTGCCGGTTCGGTGCAACTCGGCGTCAAAGCCGGCGATGCGGCGGGAAATTTTCAGGTGGCGCATACGAAGGTACAGGTGGGACGATGAACAAAAGACCGGATTGGCAGGCGTTGGAGCGGTTTATTGCGACGAAAAAACGAGTGATCATCACCACGCATGTGCATCCCGATGGAGACGCAATCGGCAGTGAGATCGCCATGGCGGAGTATTGCCGCCTGTGCGGCTGCGAGCCGGTCATCCTGAATCAGGATCCGACGCCGGAATTTTTCCGCTCCGCGGATGTGAACCGGGAGATCCGCTGTTTTGAGGTCGAGAAACACGCCGCTTGGATCCGCTCGGCGGACGGCTGCGTGGTGGTCGATATGAGCGACTGGGCGCGGCTGCGGGAGATGGGGCGGTTGCTGCGGCAACACCGGATCCCGGTGGCCTGCGTGGATCACCATATCCCCACCGATGTGCTTGGCGCGGTGCAGTTTAACCTTCAGGAGGCTTCATCCGCCGGCGAAGTGCTCTACCGTTTTTTCAAAGATCGTAAAATCAAAATGACGCTGACCATGATCAACGCCCTGTACATGTGCGTGCTGACGGATACCGGTTCCTTTCGCTATTCGAATACGACGCCCTATGCGCTGCGCATGGCCGCGGATCTGGTTCACCGGGGCGCCGAGTTCCAGCAGATCTATGAGATGGTGTATGAGAACGAATCGCGCGCGCGAACCGAACTCAAAGGCCGCCTGCTCGCTGAACTGCAATTCGAATGCGGCAATCAGCTGGCTTATTTCAGTGTGACCAAATCTCTTTTGCAGGAGACCGGAGCGCAGCTTTGGGAGACCGAGGGGTTTTCGGAATTGCCGCGCCAGATCAAAGGGGTGGAGGTCAGCATCATGTTCACCGAAGCGGATGATCACCATGTCAAAGTGAGCATCCGCTCCAAAGGCCGCCTGCCGATCAACGGCCTGGCTATTAAATTCGGCGGCGGCGGTCATCTCTACGCCGCCGGCGCGACGCTGTCGCTGCCGCTGGAACAGGTAAAAGAGCAAATACTGTCTGAAGCGCGACTCCTTTTTGAACAGAACGGCTGAGAGGACGTGACCCTCGATTCTCTTTACATGCTGGCGATGCACGCCGCACACCTTTCGGATCCAGGCGAGTTTTTCCGCGTGGCTCGCCCGGTTCTCCTCGAGGAGACCGGGGCCGACGCGATGCTGGTGTTCTTTCATGACTGCAGCCGCGAGTGCCTGGTGGCCCCCTTTTTGTACAACCTCCTGCCCAACGCTTCCCTCGAGGAGATCGTGCTCTCCTATGAGGAACCTCTGATCAAGGATCTGTTGATCGGGCGCAAGGCCTACTCGCGGCCGGAGGGAGAGAAAAGATTGCTGGCCGGAATGCTCAGCGAGCTGTTTCTGCCGGTGATGACGCCGGACCAGGTGCTCGGGTGTCTGTACCTCGGCCATCATGAACCACAGGCGTGGCAGGAGCCCCTTGTGCAGAAAGCGGAACTGCTCTGCCATTTTCTGGTGACGCCGATGCAGCGCATCCATTGGGAGGAGCACAGCCGGCGCACGCACGATCTGCTCAATGCGTTTCGCGAGCAATATCTCTATATTCTCGACACCATCCCGCTGCCGGCGTTGGTGGCGGATCCAGGGCGCGACAGCATCGAGGAGGCCAACCTCTCTCTGCTGCAGTGGCTGCACTACAGCCGGTCCTCCCTGTTCAACCACCGGCTCTCTCAGGTGTTTCCCGATATGCCGGTTCTGCAGCAGCAGGCCAATCTGTGGCCGCCGCAGCCCACCACGCTGCAGGTGCGCAACGGCCTGGGTAAATTGTCCGAAGGCCGGGCGTTCGTCTCGCCGACCTCAGAATCTTATAAAGACAGAAAAATATTGGTTTTCCTGCCCGATGAGCTGGACCCGGGCGCTGCGGCCGGCTCGACGGAGAGCGAAAGCTTCCTTCACGCCCTGTCGCACGATCTGAAAACGCCCATCCAGAGTTTAAAGAGCTATGTCACGCTTCTGCGCGAAGAATACAGCGCACAGATCCCTGAATCCGCCATGACCTATGTGGAGCGAATGGAGGTCAATCTGGAACAGATGGAGGCGTTGATCACCCATCTGCTCGATCTCTCCCGGGTGGGAAAAATAGAGACCCACATGGAATCGGTGGACTCGGCCGTTATTCTCAAGAATGCGCTGGACACGCTGTCCGGCTTGCTGGAACACCGGTCCGTCAATCTGATCATCGATGCCAGTCTGCCTTCCATCTATTGCGACGTCGATCAGATGACGAGGGTGTTCACCAATCTCATCACCAATGCGCTGAAATCCACCGCAGCGGTCTCCATGCCCAGCATCGAGATCGGATGTAATGCGTTGCAGCAGGAATACGAGTTTTATGTCAAAGACAACGGCGTCGGCGTGCCGGCGCCGTTGCAGTCACAGATCTTTGATCTCTTTTTCTCACATGATGGAGTGGCGCGGCACAAGAGCACGGGCCTCGGCCTGACGATCGTCAAACGCATCGTCGAGCGCCACCACGGCCGGATCTGGGTAGAGTCCCAGGAAGGAAAGGGCGCGATCTTTAAATTCACCCTGCCGATGCATTCGGCGACGGAACAGATCACGCTGGACTGAGAATGGCATCAAGCGGACGAAAACATGGCGGGCCTGTCTAATAAAACCATGCACATCCTCATCGTCGAAGACAACAGCGATCAGGCGCATCTGATGCAGTTGATCCTGCAGCGGCATGAGCAGGCCTTCGATGTGCGCCATGAGGTGGACGCGGAACGCGCTCTGCTGCGGCTGCAGAAGGACGCTGTGGACGCCGTGGTGCTCGACTACAGTCTGCCGCACATGAACGGCTTGGAGTTGCTGGCGGAGATTCGAAAACTGCATCGGCCGCCGGCAGTGGTGATGGTGACCGGCCAGGGCGACGAGCGGATCGCCGTGGAGGCGATGCGCATGGGCGCCTATGACTATCTGGTCAAGACCCGTGACCTCCTGGACCTGCTGCCGCGGGTGCTGATTCGCGCGGTGGAGGAACAGCGGCTCTCTTCGCAACTGTTGCAGACCGAGCAGCGCTATTTCGCTCTGTTCGAGAAAGCGGTGGTCGGCATTTTCATTCTCGATGCGGCGTCGCTGCGCTTTATCCAGGTCAACGAGATGGCCCGCACCATGACCGGCTATCAGCAGTCCGACCTGTTGTCGCAAAATTTCTCCCGCATCGTCTCCGGTCGTTTTCAGGAAATGCTGTCCGGCTTTTTCGCCAAGATCCGCCAGGATGACTACGCCGCCATCGATCACCTTCTGCTGGTGCGTGCGGACCAGTCGCTGCTGCCGGTGGACATCAGCGCCAGCCTGGTCTCTGTGGCCGGCACTCCGGTGATCCAATGCTTTGTGCGCGACATCAGCGAAAAAATCAAAATGCAGCGCCAACTGCTGCTGAGCCGGCAGCGGCTGATCTCCCTGTTCGACGGCATCAGCGATCCGATCTCTGTCCAGGATCGCGATTATAATCTGGTCATGGGCAATAAAAAATATGTGCAGGTCAATTCGCTGAGCCAAGCCAAAATGCTGGGCGAGAAATGCTACAAGGCCCTGTTCGGCCGCAGTGAAAAATGCCTGGATTGCCCCATGCGGGAAACCCTGGAGACCGGCGGCACGCGGTTTCTCGAGATCTACCACCAGGGGCGAACCTTTCACATCTGGACTTTTCCTATGACCGGCATCGACGGCAAACCGGAGCTGGTGGCCGAATACGTCAAGGATGTCACTGAACAAAAAGAGATCGAGCGGCAGTTGATCAAATCGGAAAAGCTGGCCACCATCGGCCTGCTCTCCTCGGGCATCGCCCATGAATTGCGCAATCCCCTGAACGTCATCGAGACGGCGCGCTATTCCATCGAAGATCAGCTGAATCACAAATACGCCGATCTCGATCAAAAGCTGGATATCATCAAAAAAAATATCCGCAGGGCTTCGCAGATCATCGAAAACCTGCTCCAGTTCTCCAAACATTCGATGTATGAGCGCGAACGCATCGATGTGGAAAAACTGGTGGACACCACGCTGTCGCTCCTGGAAAAAGAGATCGCCGTGCGCAACATCCAATGCGAAAAAAAGTTTGAAAATGTGAGCATGGCGTTTTTTAGTCTGGATTCGCTTAAACAGGTGTTTTTGAACATTATATATAATGCGGTGCAGGCCATGCCCAACGGCGGCGTGCTGCGCATTTCGACCCGCAAGCAGGCGGAGCCGAACTGGATTGTCATGGATTTCACCGATACCGGTGTGGGCATTTCAAACGAGAACCTCAAACATATCTTTACGCCGTTTTTTTCCACCAAACAGCACTCCGGCGGCACCGGTCTGGGTTTGTATCTGTCCTATTCGATCGTCAAACGCGAGGGGGGCGACGTTCAGGTGAAAAGCCGGGAGGGCGTTGGCACTACGTTTACCGTCAAGCTGCCTGCGGCAAAAGCTTCCGAATCGTTGCAACCGCCAGTTAAATATTGACATCCTGAATAAAAATCCTTACATTTTCGCAAAATGAAATCCTCCCCCTAAAGGGCATCTCTAAATGACGCTTCAGGGAAACGTGTGAACATCGATTCCATTTCCGCACCGGTTAACCGACACTTGCTGGATTTTGAAAAAGCGCTGGCCGATCTATTGCATTCACGCATTCCGCTCGCCGAACAGATAGTCCGTTATGTCGCCGGATTGAAAGGCAAACGTCTTCGTCCTCTGCTGGTCTTTTTGACCGCTGATCTGCACGGCGGCGGTTCGGAGAAGACGATGTTGTCCGCCTTGGTAGTGGAGTTGCTTCATACCGCAACCTTGGTGCATGATGATGTGGTGGATAATTCCGAGCTGCGTCGAGGTTCGCCCACGGTCAACCACTTGTGGGATAACCGCATCTCTGTGCTGATCGGAGATCTGCTCTTCAGCCGCACTCTGACGACCATGCTCAAGCTTCAGGACACCAAGGCGTTGTCCATTTTAAGTGAGGCCACGGACCGGATCACAGAGGGCGAATTGCTGCAGATCGAAAACGGCGGTCACACTACCGTGGATGAGACGCTGTATCTGGATTTGATCGGCAAAAAGACCGCCTCTCTGTTGAACGCCTCCTGTGCGCTCGGCTGCCTGTCGGTCACTTCCGATGAACCATCGTGCGAACGCATGAAGCAGTTCGGTGAGAACCTCGGCATCGCCTTTCAGATTAAAGATGACCTGCTCGATTATACGGGCAGCCGCGATAAGCTGGGCAAGCCGGTGGGCAATGATCTGCGCGAACACAAGATGACTTTGCCGTTGATCCACGCCCTGCGCCAGGCCGGCGATGCAGAGCGGGGACAGGTGCTGACGTGGCTGGCGCAGAGCTCCCTGGACGAAGCGGTGACCCGCCGGATTCTCTCGTTCGTCGAGGCGCAGGACGGAATCGGCTATGCCCATCAGATAGCCACGCATTATGCCCGGCAAGCTGAGCGTGCATTGCAGTCCTATGCGGATTCTGAAACAAAAGCCAGCTTAATGAAATTGGTCGATTTTGCAATCACTCGAGAAAATTAGGACCACTCCGGTTGCCGCGGTCCTGAGAATCCCGGCGATCCTCGCCCTCGCCTTGTTGATCTCTTGCCACCCCTCCCCGTATCAGACGCTGGAAAAAACGTTCATCCTCATGGACACCTATGTATCCATGAAAATATTTTATACGGATGGGATGGAGACGCGGTGGCAGCAGGTCTTGGATCAGGCGGTGGAGCGCATGGCGCTGATCGATTCGGTCTGCGACGTGTATCGCAGCACCAGCGACGTCAGCCGGGTCAACGCCCGCGCCGGCGCCGGCTGGACCCGTGTGTCGCCGGAAACAGCCGCGGTCCTGGCCAAGGCTCTGGAGATCAGCAGGCTTTCGGCAGGACTGTTTGATGTCTCCATCGGCGTGCTGATGCAGCGCTACGGATTCGGCCGCTCTGAAAATCTGTCTCTGCCCGCGCCTGCGGAACTGGCGGGCCTGCTGGGCAAAGTCGATTACCGCGCCATTAACCTGCAGGGCGACAGCGTCGCTTTGCGCAAACCGGGCATGGCGCTCGATCTCGGCGGCATCGCCAAGGGCTATGCCATCGACGAGGCCCTGCGCGTTCTCTCGGCCGCCGGGGTCACGGACGCCCAAGTGGATGTAGGCGGTGAAGTGGCCACCCTGGCCGGCCCATTGACCGCAGGCAAACGCCACATCTATGTGCGCGATCCGCGGCAGCGGGAACGGTTCTACGGCCGCTTTCGCATGGACCAGGGGTGTGTGGCCACCTCCGGAGATTATGAGCGTTATTTCATGCACCAGGGCAAACGCTTTCATCATATCCTGGATCCCCGCAGCGGACTGCCGGCCTGGGGATGCCGCAGCGTCACCATCCAGGCGCCGGAGAACAGCCTGTGCGACGGCCTGTCGACCGCCGTGTTCGTCGCCGGTCCGCAGCAGGGTATGGCGCTGGTGGAAAGCCTGCCGGGCGTGGAAGCGATCATCCTCTATGAGGATGATCAGGGACTGCATCACAAGATCAGCTCAGGCTTGCAGAAAACATTTCAGCTTTTATCGGCTGGGGAGTAACCCCTTAAATTGTTCTATCGCGCCCGGCAGCGGGCGCAAGGGAACGGGAGAAGAGAGTATGCCACGATCACTGGTCACCGGCGGCGCCGGATTTTTAGGATCCCATCTGTGCGAATACCTGCTGGCCAAAGGCCATCAGGTGATTGCCATGGACAATCTGCTTACAGGCGCCATCGCCAACATCGAACATCTGCAGGGAGAGGCTTTTCGCTTCATCAAACATGACGTGACCGAGTACATCTACCTGGCCGGTCCCGTGGACTATGTCTGGCATTTCGCCTCGCCGGCCAGTCCGCTGGATTATCTGCAGCTTCCCATCCATACGCTCAAAGTCGGTTCCATGGGGACGCACAAAGTGCTGGGTTTGGCGATGGAAAAAAAGGCGCGTATGCTGCTGGCCTCCACCTCCGAGGTGTACGGGGATCCGCTGGTTCATCCGCAGCCCGAGGAGTATTGGGGCAACGTCAACCCAGTGGGGCCGCGGGGCGTGTACGATGAGGCCAAACGTTTTGCCGAAGCCCTGACCATGGCCTATCATCGCTACAATGGGGTGGACACCAAGATCGTGCGCATCTTTAACACCTACGGTCCGCGCATGCGGCCCAACGACGGCCGCGCCATCCCCACGTTTGTCCCCCAGGCGCTGCGCAATGAACCGATCACCATTTTCGGCGACGGCTCGCAGACCCGCAGTTTTTGTTTTGTCCAGGACCTGATCGAGGGCATCTATCGCCTGATGATGTCCGATCAGCATGAACCGGTCAACATCGGCAATCCCCAGGAGATGACGATCCGGCAGATGGCAGAGACGATCATCCGCATGACCGGCAGCCGCAGCAAACTGGTCTCCAAGCCCTTGCCGGTGGATGATCCCAAAGTCCGCCAGCCCAACATCTCCCTGGCTAAAAAGCTGCTGAGCTGGGAACCGCACTATTCGTTGGAACAGGGATTGGCTGTCACCATTCCCTGGTTTAAAAAGGCGCTGCAGATTGCATGATCCACGAGGATCCGCAGAAAATTCTGGTGATTCGGCTCAGCTCCATCGGCGATATTCTGTTGACCTCGCCGTTGCTGCGTTCGCTGCACCGGCGGTTTCCGCAGGCGCAGATCGATTTTTGCATCAAAGAACGGTACGCCGATCTGGTCAAGGGCCATCCGTATCTGCGGCATAGGGTGATCCTGGCGGCGCCCTATGGCTGGTCCGAGCTGCGCCGGGTGCGCCGGCTCATCCGCGCGGAAAAATATGATCTCATCGTCGACGTGCACCGCAACCTGCGTTCGCTGTTCCTACGGGATCACCGGGCCCGGATCGCGACCTATGCCAAGCACTATTGGAAACGCTGGCTTTTGGTCCATGCAGGAGTGAACCGGTACCGGGAAGTGGTTCCGGTCCATCGAAGGTATATGGCCGGTCTGGCGCCCTGGGGCATTCAGGCGGATGGGCAGGGTTTGGAATTTTTTTTATTCGAAGAGGAGAAAGCTTACGCCCGGTCTCGTCTGGCTGAACTTGGACTTGATCCGTCCGTGCGGCGAATCGGTTTTGCTGTCGGCGCCGGTCACGCGACCAAGCAATGGCCGGCCGAGCATTTTATCGCTCTGGCCGGGTTGCTCGCCGAGCGGACGACGCTGCGCATTTTCATCTTCGGCGACGATCGCGATCGCACCGTGGCCCGCCGCATCGCGGCGGCGATCGGCCGTGCGGCCGTCGATCTGTCCGGCACATTGAACCTTCGTGAGACCGCGGCGATGATCGCCGCCATGGATCTCATGGTCACCAACGACAGCGGATTGATGCATCTGGCGGTGGCGCTTGGGATCAAGACCGTGTCCATCTTTGGCTGCACGACCCGGGAACTCGGTTTTTTTCCCGATGCCCCGTTCAACCGGGTGGTGGAGAACAGCGGATTAGCCTGCCGGCCGTGCACGACCATGGGACGTCGGCGCTGCCCCAAAGGCCATTTCCGCTGCATGACCGAGGTAACCCCGGAGCAGGTGTCTGCCGCGGCGATACCGCTGCTGGCAGGCTGAAAAACCATGGCGCCTAACGGCATAGAGTGGGAGGCATCCATGAACAGCAAAGCGTTGGCTGAACGCATCAGCCGGCTGGTTGTGGAAAAAAAAGCGTATGACGTGATAGTGATGGACCTGACCAAGATCGCATCGTTCACCGATTTTTTTGTGATCTGCTCTGTGGACAGCGACCATCAGGCCAAAGCCGTGTTGGATCATTTGGACGAACAGCTGCATTCGGTCGATGCGGTCAAGCCCTGGCATGTGGAGGGCGGCAGCGGCTCCAGCTGGGTGTTGATGGATTTTGTCGATGTGGTGGTGCATCTGTTCCGTCCCGAAGCGCGCGAATTTTATTCGCTGGAAAAACTATGGGCCGATGCCGTCACCTTCCGGATAGAGGACTCTGTTGAGGAAAAATCATGAACCCGCAGGAATATATTCGCAGTCAAATTCAGAGCGCGCTCGCTAAGTTGGCGATCCCCGTCAGCGACATCAAGCAGCTCAATCTGGAAAAACCCAAGCAGGAGGCGTACGGGGATCTCGCCTCCGCCATCGCCATGAATCTGGCCAAAGAACGGAAACTAGCGCCGCGCAAGCTGGCGGAACAGATCGTCAGCCTGTTGAACCTGGATCCGCTTTATGTGGAAAAGGCCGAGATCGCTGGACCAGGGTTCATCAACTTTTATCTGGCCAAGCACTGTCTGCAGCAATCGGTATCGAGCATTCTGCAGCAGGGCGCCGAGTACGGCCGCAGCCAATGGGGCCAGGGCCGATCGATTCAGCTGGAATTCGTCAGCGCCAACCCCACCGGCCCGCTGAACATCGTGTCCGCCCGCGCGGCCGCCATCGGCGATGTACTGGCCAACTGCTTTTCTCTGTGCGGATTCGACGCCCGCCGTGAGTTTTATGTCAATGACGCAGGCCGGCAGATTCGCTTGCTGGGCCGCTCGCTCAGCAGCCGCTACCTGACCGCACTGGGCAATGACCAACCGGTGCCCGAGGACGGCTATCACGGCC
>JAKJDB010000551.1 GCA_022706175.1 Candidatus Zhuqueibacterota bacterium
ATCCCTCCTTCGCCAACGCCCACTGGGGCGTGGCCATCCAGTCTCTCAAGACCGGCGAATTTTTCTATCTTCGCAATGAGGATAAAGAGTTCATCCCGGCCTCCAACATGAAGCTGTTCACCACCGCCGTGGCCATGAACAAATTGGGTCCCGACTATCGCTTTGTCACCCGCGTCTACACCAACGGTCTGCTTCGTCCCGACGGCGTGCTGGAAGGGGACCTGATCGTCCGCGGCTGCGGCGACCCCTCGCTCTGCGGCCGCTTTCACGACGGCCGCATCACTCGAGTGTTCGAGATGTGGGCCGACAGCCTGGCGGCCAGGGGCATCAAAGCGGTCAGCGGCCGGCTGATCGGCGATGACAACTATTTCGACGATGAGATGCTGGGCAAGGGGTGGTCCTGGGACGACCTCAACGATTACTATGCCGCCCAGATCAGCGCCCTCACCTTTAACGACAATTGCATCGACATTGTCTTCAAACCCGGCGACAGCCTCGGCGCGCCGGGCCGTTTTCGCCTGGAACCGGACACCCGTTATGTGGAGGTCGTCAACCAGGTGGTCACCGGCCGACGGACCCGGCTCAGTTTTGACCGTGCGCCGGGCACCAACCGCATCACCTGCCGCGGCATGATCGATGTCAAAGCCGGCGAACGCCGCGATACCGTGACCATCGATAATCCCACCGCCTATTGCATCACGGTTTTCAATGAGGTGCTCCAATCCCGCAACATCACCGTGCACGGCGGCGTGGCTGATATCGATGAGATTCCCGAGTTCACCTACGCGCCGCTGGAGATCTACACCCTGTGCGCCACTCCGTCGCCGCCGCTGCAGCGGATCGTTACGGTGTTGAATAAAGAGAGCAACAACCTCTACGCCGAGCTGCTCTTTCGCGTCAACGCCGGCGAGTTGACCGGTGAAGGCACAGCGGCCAATGCGGAGAAAGCGGAGAAGGAGTTCTTTGGCGCCATCGGCATCAATCCCGAACATCTGTCTCTGGCGGACGGCTCCGGGCTTTCACGGTTGAATCTGATCACACCGCGGAGCATGGTCGAGCTGCTCGGCTATATGCGCCGGCAAGCTTGCAGCGATTCCTTTTATCAGACGCTGCCCATCGCCGGAGTGGACGGAACGCTGAAAGGAAGAATGCGCGGCACCGCTGCGGCGGGGAACGTTCACGCCAAAACCGGACTGGTGAGCCGGGTGCGGGCCCTGTCCGGCTACGCGACCACACAGGACGGAGAAGAACTGGCCTTTTCCATGATCGTCAACTTTTACTCTGTTCCCACCGGATCAGCCAATCAGATTCAGGACCTGGTCTGCGAACGCATGGTCAACTTTAAAAGGTGAACCGTTTCGTGCATTCGTCCCGCCCCACATACGCCGAACGCATCGGCCGCTGGTTCGATTCGCTGCCGCTGCGCATCAAGCTGATCATTCTCATCGGTTCGCTGTTCATCGTCCTGACTATGGTCTCTACGCTGATCATTTTGCAGCAGGGCAATCGCATCATCAATGAACGGCTGGCGGAGACCTGCACGATATCGTTGCAGCATGTTTCTCAGACCATCAAGAACGATCTGCTGCTCTATTACGGCGCCGGCAACGATCCGAACACCGCTTCCCTGCATCTGGGCCACATCCGCGAAGCCATCATGAGCGTATCCAATCAGCGGATCGCCGGCCTGGTGTATGCGGGAGTGATCGATCGCTCGGGCGCGATCATCGCGCACACCCGGCCCGAGATGCTGAACCGCAGGATCTCTCCGGCGGACAGCGCGCTGTTCAGCACCCTGTCGCAGACTCTGGTGCGGCCGCGCGGCGGCACGCTGGAATACGTGCATCCGCTGTACACGCGCCGCGACGATCAGGGAGAACGCATGGTTTTCCTCGGCGATACGGTGCTGGGATTTTCCGGCGCCGTGATCCGACAGCCTCTGCGTCAAACCCGCACGCTGATCATCACCACAACTATTTTAATGGCGGTGATCGCCATTTTGTTCTTATCCTACATCGCACGGCGTATGACGCTGCAGATCGATTCTCTCAGCCGCGGCGTGCAAAAGCTGGCCGACGGCGATCTGCACACCGAGATCTCGATCGTGGCGCACGATGAGCTGGGGCGCTTGGCGCGCGAGTTCAACGCCATGATCGTCCATCTGCGCGAAAAATTGCAGATGCAGAAATTCGTCAGCAAACTGACCGTGCAGATGATCCGGCGCCAGGCCGGCGTGGAGACGGATCAGCCGCCGCTGGGAGAAACCCGTCAGGTGACGGTTCTGTTCTCCGATATCCGCAGTTTTTCCGCCATGACCGAGAAACTGGGCGCCGCGGAAGTGGTCAAGTTGCTCAACATCTATCTGGATCTTCAGGCGCGGTTGATCGAAAAAAACAACGGCATTGTCGACAAATTCATCGGCGACCAGGTGATGGCGCTGTTCGTCGACGACCGCCAGGTCGAGCGCGCGGTGCAGGCCGCCATCGACATTCAGCGCTCCGTGCGCGACCTCAATGAGCAGCGCCATCGCCGCGGCGAATTGGGTTTGCAGGTGGGCTGCGGTCTGCACATCGGCTATGTGATCCTCGGCCACATGGGTTCGCAGACCCGCAGCGATTACACGGTGATCGGCGATGTGGTCAACCTGGCCGCGCGGCTGTGCAGCGTGGCCAAGCCCGGACAGATCATCGCCCCTGTGGAACTGCTGCCGCGGCTGCAGGGCAAATTTCGCACCCACCGGCTGTTGCCGGTCTACGTCAAAGGGCGACGGCAACCGGTGGAGGTGCTGCAGGTGGATTACGATACAGCGGTCGTTCGTCCGCTGCGCAATTAGGGTCGGCGCATGGATAAACACTGCCGCGTGCTGATGGTTCTCCTCGCCCTCACGGGCGTTCGGATCGGCGCCGCGCAAAAAGCTTTTCCAGGTCTGGACGCCAGGTCCCTGGGCTATGGCGGTTCCGGGGTGATCGGCATCCATGATCCTTCCGCCCTCGCCTGGAATCCCG
>JAKJDB010000552.1 GCA_022706175.1 Candidatus Zhuqueibacterota bacterium
GAACTGGAAAGCATCTACAATCAGGATAAAACCGCCAGTGTTCGACATATTCTTCTGACCACCCGGGGCCTGAGCGATTCCGCCAAGGCGGTAAAACGCACCATGCTGCAGGGCATTTTGGATCGCGCCAAAGCGGGCGAAGATTTCGCCGCCCTGGCCAAACAGTACACCGAGGATCCGGGTTCCAAGAACAACGGCGGTCTGTATGAAAACTTTCCGCGCGGTCAGATGGTCAAACCCTTTGAGGACGCCGCCTTCACCGTACCGGTGGGACAGCTGTCCGATATCGTAGAGACCGATTACGGTTATCATATTCTCCAGATCGTGGAGCGTAAGAAAGAAACCCGCCCGCTGGCGGATGTCAAAGCCGAACTGGAGCAGCAGCTGTTGCGCGAAAAACGCCGCACCATGACCGAGACGCTGCTGGAAACTCTGAAAAAAGAAGCTGATTATAAAATTTCCATCTAATCGGATTTTCAAGATTCTGTCTTTATCAACAGCCTCTGCCCGTCGTGGATCAGAGGCTGTGTTATTTTCATCCTTTGGGATTAACCGTCTGCCGTACTGCCGCAGAGACCGCGTAACAGGAGGTGCGCCATGAACAGAATTACATTATTCCGGGGAACACGGCCGCTTTGCTTTACCGCTCTGGCTCTTGGATTAGCCTGGGCGCTGCGCGGTCATTTCGGCCATGAACAGGGCGCCGCCTGGGCCGGCGCTGTGGGTTCTCTGGCCCTTATCCTGATCAGCGGGCGGCCGGACTGGCAGCGCAAAGCCTTGCCGGCCTCTTTGCTGGGCGGCATCGGTTGGGGCGTGGGCGGCATGATGAGCTACGGTTTGGTGGTGGGATACGGACGATCCGGTGATTTTGCCAACGTGCTCTATGGGCTGTCCATGCTGGCGGTGATCGGCGGACTGTACGGTTTTATCGGCGGCGGTTTTTTAGGTTTGAGTTTAGAGACGGAAAAGGATAAAAAGCCGGACTGGCCGGCGCTGCTCACCCAGATGGTGGCAGGCGGGCTGCTGGTCTGGGGCGTTCTGATCTATCAGTGGGAGCTGTGGATGACGCCGCCGCGTTCCGAGCTTTGGGCCGCCTGCCTGGGCGCGGCCGCCGGGCTGGCCTGGTATCTGCAAAGAAACCGGTTTCGTCGCACGCTGCGCATTGCGCTGTGGTCCGCCTTGGGCGCCGGCTTTGGTTTCGCCCTGGGAAATTTCTTTCAGACCCTGGGCGCTGTCAGTGGATGGTCGTTCAACTGGTGGAACGTCATGGAATTTACTCTGGGGGCGTGCGGAGGATTGGGGCTGGCCTACGGAGTGTATACCCAGGAATGGCCCGAAAGCGCTGAGGTATCGAGCCGTTCCGGCACTCTCGCGCTGCTGGGTCTGTTCATCGTTCTGCCGCTGGTGAACGTGTGGCAGGCTTTCAGCCTGGAGGAATTTACCCAAATGGCCGCCGGCCTGAATGCCGTGAACGCCGTTCAATTCGCCCATGCGCAGTACTATCTGGCTGTAAGTGGGGTGATTCTGTTCGCCTTTGCTGCCTGGTATGCCTGGAGAAAGAGCAGCACCACCTCGCTGTTCTTTCTGTTGACCGCCCTTTATATTCTGTTGAGCCATTTGAAAAAAGGATTCTTTTTTCTCAACGATTCTTTACAGCTTGAACAATATGTATACTGGCTGCTGTTCTTCAGCCTGGTGCTGCTCTATTCCTCCTCACGTTCCAAACCGTCCCCACTGTTTGCTGAACGTGAGCGGGCAGGGGGGGTGGTTGTTACGGCGATCCTGGTGGTCGCCCTTGTGCTGATGGCCTTCATCTCCGTCGTCGTTTCAGCCGGGATCGCCGGCGGACAGCGGCGCTTCTAGCGATAATCCGGTCGTCCAGGGGAGCGGTGACGGTACCCTGCGGAGCACCGGACTGTCGGTCTCACCAGTGCAGATAAAGTGTTTTTTTTGCTTTTACGGTGATAATTTCTCTTGACAGTTAATATAAATTAGATTAATTTCTTTATCGATTTTTACGGTCGCTGGTCGCGCGTGGTCCATCTCCACCGTTGTATTCTGCGTTCCGTACTACCCTCCTCAGTGGTCTTGTTTAAATCTTGCTGAATTCATCTGTCGTGCAACCTGACAACGATGAAGAATGGGGTGCAGCTGATTAAGTGGGGAATGACAATCCCCGAGCGGAGGGCGAAGTACCACGCCTGAAGTGCAACAGACGCTGTTATAACTATCCTGTACAGGTATTCCCAATCTCTGGTGTAGAAAGAGTCAAAATGAAAAGAGGTAGAATGAAGCTGCAAGCAAAAGTGTTGAGCCTGTTCGTTGTTGTCGGGCTTTTGCTGACCGGCCATGCGGTGCTGGCCGGCACCTCCGGAAAAATTGCCGGCCGCATCATCGACCGTGACAACAAAGAAGGTCTGCCGGGCGTGAATGTGCTGCTGGTCGGCACCACCTGGGGCGCGGTGTCGGATCCGGACGGTTATTTTCAGATCATCAACGTTCCACCGGGAACCTACAAAATCGCGGTCTCGATGATCGGTTACATGGCGTTGACCATCGAAGATATCAAGGTCAACGTGGACCGAACCACCACCCAGAACATTTCGCTCAGCTCCAAGACGCTGGAAGGACAGGAGGTCGTCATCAAGGCGGAGCGCCCGGTCATTGAGAAAGACCGCACCAGCACAGCGTCCTACGTCGATGCAGAGACCATTCAGGATCTGCCGGTTCAGGAAGTGTCCGAGATCATCCAGCTGCAGGCCGGCGTGGTGACCGGCGCCGGCGGCGATTTGCATTTTCGCGGCGGACGTTCCCGCGAGGTCGCTTATCTGATCGACGGGATTTCGGTTTCCAACGCTTTTTCCCAG
Organism: Candidatus Zhuqueibacterota bacterium; assembly: GCA_022706175.1. The sequence goes on from JAKJDB010000552.1 coordinate 2,868, forward strand.
GGCGGCGGCAGCAACGTGGCCATCGAAAATTCCATCATCAAGGAACTGCAGGTCATCAGCGGCACCTTTAATGCGGAGTACGGCTCGGCCCAGTCGGCCATCGTCAATGTGGTGACCAAAAACGCCGAGACCGATTA
>JAKJDB010000553.1 GCA_022706175.1 Candidatus Zhuqueibacterota bacterium
ACGAACCGGACATGGCGGCTTTTGCGCAGCGCATCGTCCATTTCAAGGATGGGCTGGTGGTCACGGATGAGTTGAACGGGAGGAAAAACTGATGCTTTGGAATACGATTCTGCTGGCGCTGCGCGAGATCCGGCGCAACATCATGCGCTCTTTTTTAACTATCCTTGGCATCGTCATCGGCGTCGCCGCGGTCATTATCATGGTGACGATCGGCCAGGGCGCCACCGCCTCGGTCAAGCAGTCGATTGCGAGCATGGGCAGCAACATCCTCATGATCGCGCCCGGCAAGCGGCTGGGTCCTGGGCAGTCCTCGTCGACCGTGCCCTTCAAGGAGGCCGATGGCGAGGCCATTCTCAATACCGTCGGTTCGGTCACAGCCGTGGCGCCGGTCTCCTCCCAGAATGCCCAGGCGGTGTTCGGCAACGAGAACTGGTCCACCCAGGTGACCGGCAGCGTGAACGCCTATTTTGCCATGTCGAACCGCAAGATCGGCTCCGGCCGGTTGTTTACCGAGAGCGAGACCCGCGCCGGAGCGGCTGTCTGCGTGATCGGCGCGACGGTGGCGAAAAAACTGTTCAGTTCGGAGGATCCGGTTGGGCAGAAGATCCGCCTGGAAAAGCTCTCCTGCCAGGTCATTGGTGTGCTCCAGTCCAAGGGGCAGAACTCCATGGGCATGGATCAGGACGATATCGCCATCATCCCCCTGCGCACCTTTCAGCGGCGGGTTTCCGGCAAGACCGACATCGGCATCTTTCAGGTCAAGGTGAGCGAGTCCTCTTCCTCCGAAAAGGCCATCCGCGACATCACCGCCCTGCTGCGCGAGCGGCGGCATCTCTCCGCCAAGGACGAGGACAATTTCAGCGTGATGGACACCAAAGAGATAGCGACCATGATGACCGGGACGACCAGGACCCTGACCGCCCTGTTGAGTGCGGTGGCGGCCATCAGCCTGCTGGTCGGCGGCATCGGCATCATGAACATCATGCTGGTCTCGGTGACCGAGCGCACCCGTGAGATCGGCATCCGGCTGGCCATCGGAGCGCTCGAGCGCGAGGTGCTGGTGCAGTTCCTGGTCGAGTCGGTGGTGCTCTCTTCGCTCGGCGGACTCGTCGGCATCTTTCTCGCCCTGGGTTCTTCGGTCTTTCTGGCCTCGATCCTGAGAGTGCCTTTCATCTTTAATCCGGGCATCGTCATCCTCGCCTTTATCTTCTCCGCGGCTGTGGGTGTGATCTTTGGCTATTTCCCGGCCCTGAAGGCGGCGCGCATGGATCCGATCGAGGCCTTGCGCTATGAATAAGCGGCAGGGCTGGGCCTGTTTTAGCAGAGTTGTTGCGGGAGTGAGGCGTGGGCCAAAAGCTATTTGAGTAAAATCAGCTTTCTGGTTTCCACAAACGTCCCGGCCTGCAAGCGGCAGATGAAAACCCCGCTGGCCCTTCCCTCTGCATTCCAGGTATACGCGTGGCTGCCGGCGGGTAGTTCGGCGCTGACCAGCGTGGCAGCCTCGCGTCCAGTGGCATCAAACACCTTTAATGACACAGCGGCTTTAGCTGGAAGAGAAAAAGGAATGGTCGTGGCTGGATTGAATGGATTGGGATAATTTTGCATGAGGGTGGGCACATCAGGCGACTGCACCTCGCGGTCCGCGATGCCCGTCCATACGCTCATATCGATTGACCAGAGACCGTCGCTCCTGCCAGCCCACATGCGATTGTTCGCCGGGAAAAGGGTGAAGACAAAGGCGAACTCGTGCGAGCGGATATCCCAGGTGGCGCCATGATCCGCCGTCGACCAGATCCAGTGTTGATTGCGGTAGTTCAGTCCGGCAAAGAGCAGGGATCCCTGCGAGGCGAAGGTCTGGATGTCCTGATCGGGTTGGGCGCGGATATCCGCCTGCTGCCATCCCCGGGTGGAGAGGTCACTTCTATAGACGCCGCCCGTAGTGCCGAGGTAGAGATAATCGCCGTGCCGGTGCAAACTGAGCGGAATCCGCCCATGCAGGGTGTCCTCGGTGGCCTCCTGCCAGGCTGATGCCCCCTGCTGGTGGAAAAAGACATACGCACTGATGCACGCCAGCAAGGTATTGCCGCTGCAGATGATCGAAGAGGCGCCTAGCTGAAAGAGCCCGCTGTTGAAGGGCTTCCATTCCGCTGGACTGATAAGGTTTAGCGCATACACCCCACTGCCGTTGGTGGCGGCATAGAGCGAATCCCCCCGCGTCGCCAATCCCGCAATGCTTTTCGCAAAACCGCTCAATCCCGAACTCAAAGCTTGCCAGGACCCGCCGCCGTCGGCGCTGCGGAATATGCCATCGCCGGAAGTGCCTATGTAGAGGTACCCCTGAGAGGAATGCAAGGCGTAAAGCCGCGTGCTCGGTGGCTGGGCCGGAGTCTGGGCCCATGTGCCTCCACCGTTGGTGCTGACGTAGATGGCCGAGTCCGCGGCGGCATATAACGCGCCGTTCAGTTCTGCGATCGCATAAAGCGAAGCAGCCGGGATCTCCGGGGTTTGAACCCAGTTCTGCGCGGCGGTGAATTCCGGCAACAGACAGGACATCAGCAAGAGCAAGAAGAAAAGATTTTGCCCGCCTTGACGGGCAAAATCTCTGATTTCACGTTTCTTCATGTGAACCCCTGAATTCATTCTGGAACCAGGAAATGCCCTCGCATTTAGGTGAGGTGGCGCTAACCGCCAAGTGTAACTTGATAAACGCGAACAAAAGCCGGATTATTCCGTCTGGCTCTTCACTAACTGATAACAGCATCAGGGGATATGAATCAGTGGGCGAGAAGGTGTGCCAACAGCATATAGGAATGGCCCTTTGGCCGGTGCGGCCAATAGTTGTGAAATGAGGAAAAAGTTTGGCATATAAATACAAATTCAAAAATTCTGTAGAGAGGGATTTGAAAAAGATGGACAACGCTCAACTCAAGACTATCTTTGAAAAGATCGAAACAGAACTCGTTGAAAAAGCCGACCAATTTCCCGCTTTGATTGGAAAGTTCGC
>JAKJDB010000554.1 GCA_022706175.1 Candidatus Zhuqueibacterota bacterium
CACTCGTTCTCAGTGACCGGAGAAACCGCCACGCAGCGCGTTTTATTTGCCTCATAGTTTTGCCCTTTCCTGCAACGATAGATGACGATACCAAACCACATACATGCCGATGCTGCACAGCGCAAGAATCATCGCCAGCATCAGTGTCTGCGACCATGTTTGCATCACCAGGCTCATCATGAATAGAAACAACGAAATCTGCCAAGGCACCGCGAAAAGAAGCGAAAGCAGATCCCGGCGGTTTTCACGATCGATCGCAACCGCTGCCTGCGCATCCCGCCGGCGTTGATAGGGCCCCCAGAAGCCGAAAGGACGGGTTACCGTGTAAAAATGTTCCAACACCTTGTCATCCGTCGGCCGCGTCAAAAGAGTGCCGACAACGGTTCCGACAATGGACAGGCCGCAGGAAAAGATGAAAGAAAAATATTCCTCCGTGTTTTCCGGCATGATCAGCTTCCATAAAATGGCGGCCAGCGTGCCCGTCGCCAGACCGATGGTGTAGCCGTAGCCGTTCAATCGCCACCAATACCAGCGGATCATAAAGGGGATCACCATGCCCGCACTGATGCTCATGGTGATCCACCCCCAGATGTCGTTGATGTTTTTGATCACCAGCATCAGCGCCAAACCCATCATCACCACCACGGCGGAGGCGAGATAGCTCTGCACCATGGCGCTCCGGCCGGAGGCATTGGGTTTAATATGCACCAGATAGATGTCCTTGACCCAGTAAGCGGCGCCGGCGTTGACCGTGGAGACGAACGTGGACATGGCCGCGGCCATAAAACCGGCGACCAGAAATCCTTTAATGCCCGTGGGCAACGTGTCCACCACCATGGGCAGCACTTTTTCCGGATCCGTGATTCGCGCGCCCAGGGACAAGCCCCAGATCGCCAAAGCCGCCACAAAGATCCAGCGGAAGGAGAGTAAAAAGGTCCACAGGACCGAGATCAGACCCGCTTCGCGGTCGTTGCGCGCGGCGAAATATCTCTGCGCCATATAGTTGGTGGCGCCGCCGCTGCCTTCAAAGGCCACCTTGAAAAAATAGAAAAGCACGGCCACACCGAACAGATTATAAATGGAATAGGCGTTGGCCGGATCCAAACCCAGATTCCATTTGGGCAGGACGTTGCTCCAGTCGCTGAACGTGGTCGAATAGGTCTGAAAGCCGCCGTCCTTCAACGGCATCGAGATAACGAGGTTTTCCGGCAGTTCGATTCCGAACGCTCGGATGGTGATATACAGAATCATGGCCAGAATCAGCACCATTTGAAAAAAGTCGGTCCACACCACGCCGTACAGCCCGGAGGCGATCGTGTAAACGGCAGAGACAAAAATCAGAATGGCGGCTGCCCAGAATTCAGAGGAAAGGCCCCAGAAGCTTGGAATGCCCAGAAACTTGTCGAGAAATTTGCCGCCGCCGATGGCAAAATAAGTGACCATGGCAATGGTGAAGAGCAGCGACGTGATCGCAGTGACCAGTCGCGCCAGGCGGCCCTCAGGACCCGAACCGAAGCGAAACTCCATCCATTCCGCCAGAGTCATCACGTTGGCACGCCGGTTCCATTTGCCCATGAACGCGGTGAGAAAAGCCATGATCAGCACCACGCCGCCGCGAAGCTCGATGTAAAAGCCGTTGGCGCCCAGGGCATAGACCAGAGCGACGATGATCATGGTTCCGCTGAGGTCAAGATTGGAGGCCATGCCGGAGGAGGCCAGCGCCCACCAGGGGAGGCTTTTATCGCCCAAAAAATAAGAGGTGATGCTCTCGGAAGCTTTTTTTTGCATCCAGAAACCAATCAACAGCGTGCCCAGCAGATACAGCGCAACAATTCCGAAATCAAGTACAGCCATTGGTCACCTCCGTGCCGGGTAATCGGTAAACCTTCTTGGTTAAAACACTCGAAAAGAGCTGCGTCGGACAGTTCACGCAGCTCGGCGCGTCAGCAGTTGCTAATTCTGATGTCTGGATACACCCGCACTTATTATTCGGCGGTGCAGTGTCCATCTACCGCATGGCGATAAACGCCTTCGCACGCGGCGGACGAAAGGAAAAATTTTTCTTTACGGCAGGCTAAAAAAAACGGCGGCACACTGTAAGGGTCACGCCGTCGCCACAAAGCCATTGAGCCGCGCCGATCCATGTAACTCGTTGAGCGGCAATTTAGCCAGACCGGCATTGAAAAACAACACTATTTTCGCGGACAGTCGGCGCCCGGCAGGCGCATGGTGAAAAATTATCGAACCAAAAGCATTTTGGCTCGAGCGATCCGATCGCCGGCCTCCAGGGTGTAATGATAGATGCCGCTGGCCAGGTCCCTGCCTTTCTCATCCCGGCCGTCCCATTGAATCTGGTGCGTGCCGGCGTTCAGGCCCGGCCGATCGATGCGCCGCACCTGCCGGCCCAAAAGGTCGCAAATGGAGAGGCTGACATCGGAAGGGCTGGTGAGCGAGAAACGGATCGTGGTCCCGCTGTTAAAGGGATTGGGATAATTCTGCTCGAGGATAAACCCCCGCGGCGACTGGGAATTCTGCGCGCTGACTCCGGTGAGGCCGGACAAAGTAAAGCGTACGCCGTCGATGCGCTGACCACCCGTCAACGTATGATAGACCATCGCCGGAGAGGCTGTGGCGCCTCTGCTGTAGATGCCGACACGCCACTCCCCGTCCTTCAATCCGGCAAAATCGAACTCTCCCAGGGCGTTGGTAAACTGGTAAAAGTAGGTGTTGTAGTAAAGAGTGTTCGCCTCCACGGCGACGACATAGACCCCTGGCGCCGGCGTTCCGCCAGGCCCGACCACACTCCCCTTGATGCCGTTGCGGCCCTGCAGGATTCTGAACGTCCAGTCAACCCCCTTGAGGGTGTCCTGAGCGGCAACAGCAAGATTGAGAAGCATGCCGGTGGGATTGACCGCCTCCAGCCCGTTGGCCTTGATATCCAGGCTCGCAATTGTGCCGGGCAGAACACCAATGATATAATTTCCGTTCAAATCGGTCAATG
>JAKJDB010000555.1 GCA_022706175.1 Candidatus Zhuqueibacterota bacterium
GGTCATGGCCACCACCTTCACCATCGTGGTGGTTTTCATCCCTGTGGCCTTTATGCCCGGCATCGCCGGCCGCTTCTTCTACCAGTTCGGCATCACGGTTTCGGCCGCTGTGCTGGTCTCGCTCTTTGTTGCTTTCACACTGACGCCGATGCTCTCCTCGCGCTGGCTGCGGGAGGAGGACGAGGAGCTGACCAACGAGGGCTCGCTGCTGCGCCGGGGCCTCTACTGGTTCAACCATTTCTTCGAGATTCTCAGCGAGAAATACAAAAAAGCGATCGAATGGTCCCTGCATCACCGCAAGACTATGGTCTTCGGCGCGATGGCGACCTTTTTTGTCAGCCTCTTTCTCATCCGCTTCCTCGCCACGGCCTTTATGCCCAGCTTTGACATGAGCCAGCTGACGGTCACCGTCGATGCGGCGCCCGGCAGTTCTTTGGAGCAGACCGGCCTGATCTGCAGCAAGATCGAAGAGACTCTGCACCGGCGTCCGGATGTGACCATGGTGCTGACCACCATCGGCTCCGGCACCGATCCGGTGACCAAGGGGACGGTGTTCGCCAAGCTGGTCAGCAAGAGGGAACGCGAAAAGGGCGTCGAGGCCATCCTCGGCGAGCTGCGCAGTGAGCTGCAGTCCATCCCCGGCGCCAACATCGGTTTTACCATCCAGCAGGGCATGGGCGGCGCGCAAAAGCCATTGATCATGAGCGTGCGCGGAGATGATTTGAATGTCCTGAAAAAATTGGCCGATCGGGTCGAGCGGATTGTGCGCGCGACCCCCGGCGCCGTTGACGTGCAAAACAGCCTCGAGACCTCCAAGCCGGAGGTGCGCATCCGCATAGACCGTGAGCGGGCTTCGGACCTCGGGGCCAATGCCGCTCTGATCGCCACCACGGCGCGCGCCATGGTCGACGGCTATGTCGCCAGCACCTTTCAAGAAGGAGACGAGCAGTTCGATGTGCGGGTTCGTCTCAACAAGGAGGACCGTACTTCATTGGAGAACGTGGGCAATCTGTTGATCAAAAGCGGCAAGGACATGGGCAACGGCCAGCGGCTGATGGTGCCGATCCGCGATGTCGCGGAGATCCAGCAGGGATCGGGTCCCTCCAAGATCAACCGTTTCGATCGGCAGCGTGAAATCCGCATCGAATCCAACACCTATGTCAAGACGCTGGGACAAGTGATGGGAGGTGTCTTGCAGCAGACCCGCCGGATGGAGGTGCCGCCCGGTTATGCGATAGGAGTGGTGGGACAGGGGCAGATGCAGTCCGAAACCTTTGCCAATATGCTCATGGCCCTGATCCTGGCGATCATCTTCGTCTACATCGTACTGGCCGCCCAGTTCGAGAGCTTTATCCATCCCTTTTCGATCATGCTGGCGCTGCCGATGTCGCTGATCGGCGCGGTGCTGGCCCTGCTGGCGTGGGGCAGCTCGCTTTCGATGATGTCGATGATCGGCATCATCATGCTCATGGGCCTGGTGACCAAGAACGGCATTTTGCTGGTGGACTATGCCAATCAGCTGCGCCGCCAGGGGGTGGCACGCACTCAGGCGCTCATTCAGGCGGGCGCCATCCGGCTGCGGCCGATTCTGATGACCACCTTTGCCATGATCTTTGGCATGATTCCCGTGGCCTTTGCCCTCGGCGAGGGCAGCGAGTTCCGCGCGCCCATGGGCCAGGCGGTGATCGGCGGCTTGATCACCTCCACCCTGCTGACGCTTTTCATTGTGCCGGTGGTCTATTCCATTCTGGACGACCTCGGCACTCGGAAGCAGCGCGGAAAAAGGTAGCCTGTCCATCTCCTGTAAAAAAGGCAGCCCGCCCGGTGCGCGGCTGCCTTTTTTTATGGTCATACGACGCTCTTTCTGATCGGATTGAAAAACCCTGAAAAAAATGTTAAAATATTCTTGCTTTTGTGCCCGTTTGGTGATATCATTTATATGTAGGGATTTTCCTCATCTTTTGTTCTTCGGGGTTTCCTTTCAACGGCCACGCCTATTCTGATACTCCCAGGATTTCGACCCATCCTCAAGACCTTAGCTTTGCGTGTTCTTTTTCTGTGCCGATCTCCTTTTCATCATCATGGCGACAGTCAGGGGGCCATCACATGCGCCACGGTCGAATGCAGAGAAATAAAGAACCTCCTTCCACATGGCCGCACAGGCTGTACCGTATCCCGCCGTGACCAGCGGCATCGGCTTAACTCCATGAAGGGTTTTTCATCGTATATCAAGGTTTGCACGATTCAGCGATAATCATTAAGATTTAAATCGGGATGCCCATTTTAAAAAGGATGTCGTTTATGAAAACCCCATCGATTCTTTCTCTGGCATTGATTTTTCTTTTACTGATCTGCCTGGTGATGCCTGCGGACGCAGCGGAGGAAAAAGCCCTCTTTTTCGACGGCGACAATGATTTTGTCGATTGTCCTTTTATCGCGTTTGACAAGCTGAAGGCGTTCACCATCGAAGTCTGGGTTAAAAACTGGGGCGGATACATCGTCAATCAGGGCGGCGCCGGCGATCCGGAGAACGGCATCTGGCTGAGCACGGATGAGGGTCCGACCGACGGCTGTGCCTGGGAATCGGATCAAGGCAAAAACCATGCGATCAACATCGGTTCACTGGTCCCCGATCAGTGGACGCACATCGCCCTGCAATACGACGGCAAAACACAATCCGTTTTTCTCAACGGGGCTTTGGTAAAAAAACAGGAGGCGCCCAAGCCCGGTCCGTTCGACGCCAGCAGAAAACTGACGATCGGCGCCACAGAGATGAGCAGGCCCGAACTGCCGTGGGGTTATGGATCGGGCTACCTGAAATCGCTGCGCATCTCCTCGGTAGTTCGTTACCAGGACCGTTTTCAGCCCGCCGTTGACTGGACGGCCGACGCCAAAACTCTGATGCTGTACACGCCCGCCTCGGTGCAAAAGAGCCGGCTCGTAGATCTGTCGAAAAACGGCCGGCACGGCGACATTCGCGGCGCTCGCTTCATTGCGGCT
>JAKJDB010000022.1 GCA_022706175.1 Candidatus Zhuqueibacterota bacterium
TTGGTGGCCTCTGGAACCGCCACGCTGGAAACCGCCTGCTTTGCGGTCCCTTTTGCCCTGGTTTATAAAGTCGCGCCTCTCTCTTATGCCATCGGCAAACGTGTGGTGACTATTCCCTACATCGGCCTGGTCAATGTCGTCGCCGGAAAAAAAATCATCACGGAATTTATTCAGCAGCAGGTGACTGAACAAAACTTGTCCGCAGAATTGGAACGATTGCTCTTTGATCCCCAGCTGCGCAAGACGCTGTTTCATGAATTGCAGCAAGTAAAAAGCAAATTGGGCGAGCCCGGCGCGTCGCTGAAAACCGCCCGCCTTATCCTGCAGCCGGCTGCGGGGATCTCGAAAGCGGACTGACCCGCAAATCCTCTTCCGGCAATCGCGCCACCGGATAAGAGGCAGGTGCGGCTCAGCCACGCACGTCGCGCTCGCCGATCCGTAGGAATCCTATGCCAAAGGAGACGAAAAGATGCTCTCCAACCGCCGTCTGTTTCTTAAAACTTCCGCTTTGACCACCGCCGCTCTGATGACGCCCGCAGCGTCGGGCTTGCGCGGCCAAACCAAAAACAAACCCAGCGACACCGTCCGTGTGGCGGTGGTCGGCATCCGCAGCCGCGGCAAAAGTCATTACCGGAATTTTTCCCGCTTGGCCAACGTTGAGGTAAAGACGTTGTGCGATATCGACGAACGCCTGTTCCCCGATGCCGTCAAAGAGGTCGAGGCCCTGACCGGCAAGCGGCCCAAGACCGTCGTCGATTTCCGCACGGTTCTGGACGACAAAGAGATCGATGCGGTGGCCATTGCCACTCCGGATCACTGGCACGCTCTGCACACGCTGTGGGCATGCCAGGCGGGCAAGGATGTGTATGTGGAAAAACCGCTCGCCTACACGCTTCAGGAAGGACGTTTGATGGTGCGCGCCGGCCGCCGATTTAACCGCATCGTGCAGGTCGGCACTCAACACGTCAGCGACCCGGTGGTGGCTGAAGCCATCGATCTCATTCGCGACGGCCTTCTGGGAAAAATCTATCTGGGCAGGGTCATCGTCTTCGGCCATCGCAGCAACATCGGCCGGGTCAAAGACAGCCCGGTACCGCCGGGCGTGCACTGGGATCTGTTTCTCGGGCCTGCGCCCTACCGCCCTTTTAACGAAAACCGGTTTCATTACAAGTGGCACTGGTACTGGGATACCAGCACCAGCGAACTGGGCAACAACGCCGTCCATTTTCTCGACGTGCTGCGCCGCGGCATGAACAAGCGAACCCACCCGGTGCAAGTCTTTTGCAGCGGCGGATTTTACGGCTATGATTCAGACCAGGAAATTCCCAATCTGCAATCCGCCCACTATGCCTACGCGGATGGTGTAAAGCTGGAGGTCGAGGTGCGCAGCCTGTACACCAACAGCGAGGCGGGGTTGAAATCGGGCTGCTTTTTTTACGGCGACCAGGGGTGGATGCAGGTGCAGCCGGGCGCTTTTCAATCCTTTTTAGGCGAAAAGGATGAACCGGGGCCGACAAAGACCGCGGCGGACCTGCAGACCGCGTCCCCGGAGCTGCGCGGTCTGAATCATTTCCGCAATTTTATCGATTGCGTGCGCTCCCGCAATGCGCAGGATCTGCGGGCAGAGGTTGGGGAAGGACACCTCTCCACCGCATTGAGCCATCTGGGCAACATCGCCTATCGCACCAGACGACTGCTGGAGTTCAATCCGCATGCCGAGCGGTTTATCAACGATGAAGACGCAGACAGTTATCTGCAGCGTGATTATCGTCCGCCGTACCTGCTGCCGGAGAATATATAATTCGGGGGCGGACACACAGGTGCACCCCCTTCGACCGGGCAATCCTTCAATCTGTGATCCTTCGCACATCACTGTGTGCATGCGTTGCGTATGTTAAAATGAAAAAAGAAATCAAAACCAAACTGCTGTTGTTCTTCGTTCCCAGGTTGACCTGGCTGCTGCTGCAGGTCCTCGCCAGAACCAGTCGGGTGGCGATCCGCTATCATGGGCCGTCACAGGCCTTGCAGAACAGCGGGCGGGATTTTATTTTTATCTGCTGGCACGGCAAGATGCTGTTGCCGATTTTCATTCAGCGCCACCGCGGCATCTGCGCCATGGTCAGTGAACACACGGACGGCGAGTTGATCAGCCGCACGATTCAGCTGCTGGGGTACACCACAGTGCGCGGCTCCAGCACCCGCGGTGGGGCCAAGGCGTTGATTCGGCTGCTGGTCGCAGTAAAAAAAGGCGTCATCGGTTGCATCCTGCCGGACGGGCCTCGAGGCCCGCGCCACTATCTCAAGCCGGGTGTGATCATGCTGGCGAGCCGCTCTCAAAGGCCTCTGCTGCCCATCACCTTTGCAGCGCAGAAACCCATACAGCTGAAGAGCTGGGATCGCTTTACCCTGTGGCGGCCGTTCAGCCGGCTGGGCTTGATCTACGGTGAGCCCATTTCCGTGCCGCCGGATTTGAATGAACAAGAAATGGAACACTGGCGCGCGATCGCGCAGACGGCCATGGAGGGTTTGGAGCAGGAGGCGGATGCGTTTTTTTGAAAAAAAATGGCCCGCGCTTTTGCTCTGGCCTCTGTCCGTTCTTTACAGCAGCCTCACCTGCCTACGCAACCGTGCGTATGATCTGGCTCTCCTTCCACAGCATCGGTTAGACACCCCGGTATACAGCATCGGCAACATCACGGTAGGCGGTACGGGAAAAACCCCCACCGTCCTTTATATCGCGCAGTGGCTGCAGCGTCGCGGCCTGCGGGTCTGCGTGTTGAGCCGGGGGTATGGAAGAAAAGGAAAAGAGCCGGTGCATCTGAACACGGGAGCATTGAATCACTATTCAGCCGACCAGGCCGGAGACGAACCGCTGCTGCTGGCCCAGCGATTGCCCGACACGCCCATCCTCGTCGATGCAGACCGCCTGGCCAGCGGACGCATGGCGCAACAGCGCTTTCATCCCGACGTTATTCTGCTGGACGACGGTCTGCAGCATCGCCGGCTCGAACGCGAAGCGGATATCGTCACCTTTCGCCGCCAGGCGCCGCTCGGCAATGGCTTCTTGCTGCCCGCCGGACCGTTGCGGGAAAGCCCGCGCCGCCTGCAGCGTTGCGCGCTGCTTTGGCTGAATGGCGCAAAGGACGGAGAGCGCGCTTTCAGCGCCCAGGCGCCGGTGATCCACGCAACCTATGAGCCGCTGGATCTGCTGGATCCTGCCGGCAAGAGCCACCCGCTGCCGCTGCCGCCTGTCTCTGCCGTAGCCTTTTGTGGTCTGGCCAATCCGAATTCTTTTCACCAAACGTTGGTCAAGCTGGAATGGACGGTCCGTGCGTTTATCCCTTTTCCGGATCATCATGCCTACACCGACCAGGACCTCGCGCGGCTGATGGGCCGATGGCGCCAGGAGCAGGCTGATGTGCTGATCACCACGGAAAAAGATTGGGTTAAACTTGTCGGACGACTTTCCAGCGAGCAGCCGTGGCGCTGTCTGCGTATTCAGATCATGCCGGAGCAGGCGGAACAGGCGGATCGGCTGCTGGAAGAGCTGTTCGCTGTTCCGCTGAGCGCCAAGCGGCGGGCTGCCGACCATCAGGGCTGAACTCCGTTGCTGGGCCGGCTTAAAACTGTATCAAGATAATACAAAAAATCTCTTGCTATTTTTACTAAAATTATGTAGAATTTCTTTAGCACCCGTGTGATATCAGCACCCTAACTCAGGAAAAGTGGGAGTACAGCTTTGGAAGAGCGTGTAAAAAAGTCGAACATTCTGATCGTCGATGACGACAAAAATATCTGCAAGATGATTGATGCCAGCCTGAGAAAAGAGCGAAAATATGAAATACAGACTGCGCTCAACGGCGAGGCCTGTCTGAAGAGCATTCAAGAGTCGGCGCCGGATCTGATTCTTATGGATATTCAAATGCCGGGCATTGACGGCATTGAAACGCTGCAAAAGATCAAGCAGGAAGACCCGCGCATTCCGGTGATCATGATGACGGCGCACGGCACGATTGAACGCGCCGTCACCAGCATGAAATTGGGCGCCTATGATTTCATCACCAAACCCTTTGCCCGCGACCGGCTCCTGGTCACCGTGCAGAATGCCCTGCTGAACAGCTCGTTGAAAAAAGAGGTCGACGAGTTGCGCTCCGAGCTGAAAAACAAGTACACCTTCGACAACATCATCGGTCAGAGCGGAGTGATGCAGGATGTGTTCAAGGCTGTTGAAAAAGTGATCAACAGCAACGTCACGGTACTGATCCAGGGTGAAAGCGGCACCGGCAAAGAGCTGATCGCCCGGGCCATCCATTTTCACTCCAAGGCGCGTGCCGGAAAACCGTTTGTCGCGGTCAACTGTTCGGCGCTGCCTGAGTCGTTGCTGGAGAGCGAGCTGTTCGGCCATGAAAAAGGATCCTTCACCGGAGCCGCCGGACGGCGCATCGGCAAATTCGAGATGGCGAACACCGGCACCATTTTTCTCGATGAGATCGGCCTGATGACGCCTGCCACGCAATCTAAAGTGTTGCGCATTCTGCAGGAGCGCGAGTTCGAACGGGTCGGCGGCAACGAACTGATCAAAGTGGATGTGCGCGTCATCTCGGCCACCAACAAAGATCTTGAAGAAGAGATGAAGAAATCCGAGTTCCGCGAAGATCTCTACTATCGCATCTCGGTCTTTCCCATCAAATTGCCGCCGTTGCGGGAACGGCGTGAGGACATCCCGCTGCTGGCCGCGCACTTTTTGAACAAATTCAATCAGCATGAAGGCAAACAGATCGAGGGCATCTCCCCCGATGCGCTCGATCTGATGATGGCGTACAATTGGCCCGGCAATGTGCGCGAACTGGAAAACGCCATGGAACGCGCGGTGGTGCTGGCCGTCGGCAATGAGATCCTGGCCAAAGATTTGCCGGCGGCGGTCCGCTCGCTGGGCGAAAAACGCATCTATGAATCCGACAACACCCTGGCCAGTTGGATTGAAAAACTGGAAGAGGAGGCGCTTCGCCAGGCGCTGCTGGAATGCGAAGGCAACATCTCCGCCACTGCGAAAAAACTGGGCATCGGCCGCGCCACCATCTATCGCAAAGCAAAAAAATACGGCCTGCCGATGGTCAAAGGATAACGCGTACACTCGCGGGTCTCTTTTTTTCCGCCTGTCCCAACCTGATACACTGTTTCACTTTGCTCCATCCTCTTTTCGTCTCCGCACGGATTGCCCGAAAATTTCCGCAATAAAAACAGCTGTTTAGTTCACTACCGCGATACCGGTTTTTGGTACACGATTTGCGAGTGGATGGGCGACATGATATACCTGCTTGTGGAAAAAGGTGGTCTTGTACCCTCCTCTTCCGCTAAAGCGCCTGCGTCGCCCGTAATTTTTACTGGCCGTCCTGTTGTCGGGGTAGGGAGTCTGGGATGGGCGTTACGGGTCAAAATGGATGGCTAACCAAGTGTAGAATTACGCGCAATCCTATGAAGACAACCAATTTGAAGCAACTCGTTTGCAACCTCTGTTCCGGTCAATACAGTCAGTCGGAAGTGGTCGAGTTCATCAATCTGACGCAAAAAATTTCTCTGAGCTATTTAAAGTATCAGGAGATGATGGGCAAACGCATCAGTGGTGACCGTCCGGAATCCGATCTCGAACTCGAGGACCTGGCGCTGGACTGTGTGGCGGAGTTGTTCAGCCGCGATGAAAATCTGCAGTTCTATCAGCTGAAGCGCTATTATGAGGCCAAGTTCTCCGAACAGCCGGTGGACGACGCCGAGGTGCTGATCCTGACGCGTCGGCTGGTGGTGCGGAAAACCAAACAGGAACTGTCGCGCATCTTTCGCGAACGCGACCCGGAGGGCGCCAAGATCGTCCGCAACATCAAAGTGGCGATCCGCAGCGCGGAAAAGCTGCACACCTTTCACGATCTGGGACGCGAGTTTGTTTTCTACAGCAACGGCTGCCATCTCAATTCTTCGGAAACCGAGGTGGAGATGACGCAGACGCTGGCGCAATATCTGCGCAAAAAATTACCGCCTATTCCCGATGAATTGCTCAACCAGCGGTTTCAGGACATCTATCATCCGACCGATCCGGTGTCCGTAGTCATCCGCAACCTGCTGCAGACTCTCCACGACCTGGAGGGGTATCAGAATTTCATCTCCATCGACATGCTGGTCAAAATGGTCCGGCATATCAAATTCGATGCCTTTCGTGAAAACATAACGGTTCAGGAACAGGTGCCCACCCCCTCGGATCACTTGGAATCCAAAGAGATGGAATCCTATATCGACATCGTTATGCAGACCATGTGGTCGCGTATGGATTCCCAGTATCTGCGCACACGCAAACTGGCGCTGGACAAGGCCCACATCTATCATCGCGCCCTGCGCGATGTGCTTTTTGATCTTTTACAGAAAAAAGACAACTCCTCCTATTATCGCAATTTAAAATACTATCTGCCCGAGTTGACGCAAAAAGGGTACCGAAAACAGGAGCGATCCATTTTTGAATACCTGGCCAAACTGGCCAAAAAAGAGTTCCGCAAACACCTCCACGAAATGTTGTAATTTTTCCGCAATTGAGCCCGTTTGCCCGCACTATATGAACAGCAAAATGGAACACAACCATTTTGCCCAACAGAGAATCGGTGCCGAGCAAACATGTCAAAAGAAAACAAAGCGTTATCTCCCTGCCCTTCCCGCCGTGAACTGGAGCTTTTCTGTTTGCAAACAGGGCTGTCCAGGGCGGAAAAACTCCGCGTACAACGTCATCTGGTGCAGTGCGGCAAATGCCGTCGCACCCGCCGGATTCTCGACCGCTGCAATGACCTCCTGTGCCTGGAAATGCAAAGACCGGTTACCAACACGGCCCTGGATCTGGCCAAAAGTCTGGCGCCGAAACAGGTGCGCTATGGCCTGCTCATCTGTACGCCGAGTCCGGATGAGGATCAACGTTCGGCCAAAGCCTACCGCACCCGGCTGGTCTTCAGCGCCAACGGCGAAGCGGGACGCAGCAAACTGCGCGATTTCGATCTGAAAAAAATTCCCCAGGGCAGTCTGGCCCTTCGCATGTACACCGATCCCATGGAGCAAGAGCTGTTGCTGTTTCTCTGGGAACCGGAGCCGCGGGAAGGCAGACCGGATCGTCTGCGTTGGTCGGGACGGCGCGCGTCCATCTCCTTCAATCAAATCGGCGCGGGATGTATGGCCCTTTCCGATTTTTCTCATCTGGACAATCAACTGGTTTTTTTCTCCAACGCGATCAACAAAAAAAACAAACTCCGCCGATGGGAGATCCTCTGCGGCCGTTGATCAGAATGCGTCCACGGCAGCGCCCGTCCTTCCCTGCCACGGTTTTCTTCCTTCCGTGTTTTCTCTTGCCTTTTATCGATTTCTTTGCCAACTTTTATCAAGCCCTTTTTCAACAGGAAAAACAAATCACCGGATTCCTCCCTGTGCAGGAGGACGACTGCGCAGCCGGAAAAACACGGCGGTTCCTGACCAGGAGGGAAGGCCTCTGCCTTGCATCCGGAAACCCATGACATGAGCATCTGGGATTTACAAGCGCCGTTGTACCATCTGCAGCGCCGCCTCTGGCCGCTGTCGGCGATTCTGCGTAACGAGACGAACGTGGCTGCCCGCCTGCTGACGAGCCGGCCGCAGGCCGACGGTTGGGCGCTGGATCTCGGCTCCGGACCGGGTCACTCCTTCCCGCTTCTGCCGACGGCATTGCCGCGCGTCGGCGTGGACCGATCACCGGCGATGGCCAAGCGCTGCCGCGCGCATCACAACGCCTTGATGGTGGTGGCTGATGCTTGCGCGCTGCCATTCAAAGCGGATTCGTTTGCTTTGATCAGCGCCATCGGCTTGATGGAATATCTGCCCAGTCCGAAACCGTTGCTCGCCGAGCTCAGCCGTATCTGCCGATCACGGGGTTCGGTGCTGCTGACCGCCTCGCCCAAGGGGCTGTTCACCCGACTGCGCGCCCTGGCCGGAGCTCGATTGACCGTGCACGACTTTGATGCCGTGGTCCATGCTGCGCAGCGTCGAAACCTGTTGCTGAGCGGCGCGGTTCACACGTTTTCACAACAGCTGTTTCTGCTGCAAAAAAGATAAGGAGCCCTGTTTGCGCTTTATTCAAACCAAAATCGCCGGACTGGTGATCATCGAACCGGCCGTGTTCTCTGATAGCCGCGGTTATTTTATGGAAAGCTATCAAAAAAGAATTTTTCTCGACAACGGCATCGACGCCGACTTTGTCCAGGAAAACATCAGTTTTTCACGTAAAGGGACTTTACGCGGACTGCATTTTCAAAGATCGCCGCACAGCCAGGGCAAACTGGTGCGCGTCACTCTGGGCTGCGTCTATGATGTGGCGGTGGATCTGCGCGCCCAGTCAGCCACCTTCGGCCGATTTTTCGGCCTCGAACTTTCCGAGGAAAATCACCGGGCGCTGTATATTCCGCCGGGATTTGCCCACGGCTTTTATGCGCTCAGCGATCGCGCGCAGTTTTCCTACAAATGCACCGCCTATTATGCGCCGCACAGCGAAGGCGGCGTTCGCTGGAACGATCCGACCATCGGAGTGCCTTGGCCGCTGGACGGCCCGCCGCTGCTGTCGCTGAAAGATGAACAATTGCCGTTGCTGGCGGACGCAAAGGTCCCGCTGGATTAAAAACATGCTGGCGAATCAGTCGGTCCAGGCCGGCGCCCTGTTCAGCGCATCAGGGCCTGTGCGTTCGATCAAACCGGCGAGCGGCTCAAAAAAATAAACGTGGAAACATGGATATCCCGATTGACGCGTTGCCTTTCGGCTCGCGCTTGACCAAAGATTACCTCCGCTTCGATGAGCAGGTGGCCGGCTTTTTCAACGGCGACTATCGCCGGTCCATCACCTATCAGGCCGCTGCAACGGTCGCCGCTGGTACGCCGCGCGCCGATCGCCGGGCGCTGCTGGAACGCCTGTATCATCAAAACGAATCCTTCGGCATGGCGCAGGCGACCAAACGACATCTCGAACAACTGGCTGACCCGCAGTGTCTGGCGGTGGTGACCGGACAACAGGTGGGGCTGCTCACCGGTCCGCTGTACACCATCTACAAAGCGCTGACGACCTGCCGTCTGGCGGAATCCCTTGCCGGCGAACTGCAGCGGCCGGTGGTCCCGGTCTTTTATCTCGCCACCGAAGATCATGATTTCGACGAAGTGAGCTGGCTGGGTTGGCGAAATCAAAAATACGAGTTTGAAAAAAAAATCTACACGCCCGCGCTGATGCCCCAGCGGACGCCCATGTCGGGTGTTGTTCTGGATGCTGCGATCGTTGATCTGCTGCAGCAGCTTAACGATGAATCAGAAGCCTCCCCCTTTAAAGCGCAGTTTCTGAATTTGGCCGGCGAATGCTATCGGCCGTCCGTTACTCTGGCCCACGCGTTTGCCCGTTTCTTCACCACTCTGCTGGCGGATTGGGGCGTTGTCCTTCTGGATGCGGCCGATGCGCAGCTCAAAGAACTGGCGCAGCCGATCTTTCAGCAAGAGCTGACGGAAGGGACCTCTGTTTCAGCCATGTTGCGAACCAACCGCGAGCTCGCAGACAAGGGCTATCATAGCCAATTGGCCGTTCACCCGCAGCGGCCGCATCTTTTCATCTTGACCCAGGGACGTCACAGCCTTGAGCAGACAGACACGGGTCTGCGCGATATGCATTCCGGTGCGCGGTTCACCGCCGAACAGTTGGCCCGCGAACCCGCCCGGCTGAGCCCTAAAGCCGCCCTGCGGCCCATTGTGCAGGATTGGCTTTTACCCACCATTGCCTATGTGGCCGGGCCGGGTGAAATCGCCTACTGGGCGCAGCTGAAACGCGTCTATGCGGGTTTTCACCTGCCGATGCCCATCGTCGTGCCGCGGGCAAGCATGACGTTGGTGGAAGCCAAAATTCGCCGGCATCTGGAAAAATTTTCCGTGAGCGTTGACAAAGTCCTGACTCAGCCCACCGCCAGCCGGCAAAAGGTGGAACAACAACTGCTGCCGCAGCAGCTGACAGAACCGTTGAGAGCGGTGCAGCAGCTGATGAAAGAAACATGGCCACAGCTCCTTCAATCCGTCTCGAGCCTGGACCCCACTCTGGTGTCGCCGGCGCAAAAGACCGCGGATCAGATCGCCGGCGCTGTGGAGCAGCTCCAGGCCAAGCTCTTTCGTGCCCTGCAGCAAAAAGAAAACGCAATGGCGGATGCGTGGCGCGTCATCCTCGACAGCCTGATGCCGGCGAATGAACTGCAAGAGCGCCAATTGAACGTTCTGCCGTTTCTGATAAAATATGGTCCTGCTCTGCTGACCACGCTCTATGAGCAGATAGACCTTCAGCGAACCGATCATCATGTGGTGAATATTTAAGGAGAGCACGGTGGAGGCGTTGGAAGTTTTGGCGTTCGGCGCGCATCCGGACGATGTCGAGTTGATGGCCGGCGGCACGATCATCAAGCTGGCCAGGCTGGGTTATCCCACGGGCATGGTTTCATTGACCGCCGGTGAAAGCGGCACGCGCGGCACACCCGCCGAACGCGCCCACGAGTTTGCCGACGCGGCGGAGATCATGGGCCTGTCGGCCCATCGCATGCTCGACCTGCCTGACGGTTTTGTCTCCGTCGACCGGGAGAGCAAACTCAAAATCATCCGGGTTCTGCGCACCTTTCGGCCGCGCATTCTCTTCGCGCCGTATTGGCGTACTCGGCACCCGGATCATGGGGCGTGTTCGGTCCTGGTGCGCGAAGCCGCCTTTTTATCCGGTTTGAAAAAGATCGACACCGGCCAGCCGGCCCATCGTCCGGCTAAAATCATCTATTACTGCGAGCATTATCCGTTTCAACCCTCGTTCATCGTCGACGTCAGCGACACGATCGAACAACGGTTGAAAGCGGTGCGCGCCTACACATCGCAGGTTTTTAACGCCGACGCGGTTTACACCGATGACGACAAAACCTATGTCAGCAGTCCTGAATATTTTCAATCTTTGATCAGTCGGGCGCAGTTTTGGGGCCATCGAATCGGAGCGCTTTACGGCGAGCCGTTCCTGGTGCGTGAACCTCTGGGGGTTGAAAATCCTTTGCTACTGTTTCCCGCTAAATCCTGACCGTCAGCGGCTGACCCATTCAATGGCCTGACGCACCAGCTGACGGTAGGAGGGGTGCTCAAAAGCGTGATGATCGTGGCCGGGCTGAAGATAGACGATTCTGGCCTTGCCGTATTGGTTGGTCCAGCCGATGACCGGGGTGCTTTCGGCATGATCGGTTGTGATGAGTGGGTGAATCCCGGGCTGAGTGAGATAACCACCATAGATTTCATCCTGCAGGGTAAACTCCTCCAGTCCCCGAGTCACGGTATGCCGGCGATCCGCAACCCGCACGCGGACCTCCACGTCATGGCGGTACAGGGAGGCCGGCGCCGTTACACCACCCCGGCTCTCTGCTTCCAGCAGATATTTTCCGCCGATGATCTTTTCAAAATCCGGCCAGTTTTGATAGCTGGCCAGGCTATGGTGGAGAAAAACCAGCCCCATTCCTCTGTTCGCCATTCGCCTGAACGCGGATTTTTGTTCCGGGCTGATCTCCTGATGCATATCGTAAAATACAACGGCGTCAAATCGTTTGCACCATTCGGCGTTGTAGGCGTTTTCGCTCAGGGGATGTACGCGTTCCTCAAACGACACATTGGCGAAGCTTTTAAACATCTTGAAGAAAGCAGCTCGATCAAAATCATGTCCGCCGGTGATAATGAGAACCGTGCGCTTTTTAAACTTTTCTCCGGCCCCAACCGTCTGTGGAAGCAATGCCAAAAGCATAACCAGTCCGATAATGACTTTGCGAATCACCCACTTCCCAACATGCCCCATGTTGCACTCCCTCATAAACTGAAAACGGCCTAAAGCAATATACGCCATTTTCCCCTGATATTAAAGAAAAATCTGATCAAGCTCCGGTTCGAGTCCGTTGAATCAGCTTTTCCAGATAACGGGATTTGAATTGGCGGCTGGCCAACACCTGCTTCACAGGCGGCAGCCTTAATATGACGCCGAGAACCGCAGCCATAGCGCGATGGCTGGCAAAAGCCTGGCGGCTGAAGATCAGATGCTGCAGGGTTCCGCGCTCGATGGCCATCATCACCGCCCGATGCACCGAGTCCAGTGGAGTGATGACGCGCTGCGGCCGGGACTGCAGCGACAGGGCCGCCTGAGCACAGGCGCGCACACACACACCGCAGCCCAGACAGATTGTTTCATCCAAGTGAGCGCGTTTTTGCTGCGCATGGCGGGAATCCTCAACCGGCGTCACGGTCCATGCCTTGACCGGACACGCAGATACACATCGGCCGCAGCCGGTACAGCGGTCCACGTCCAACAACGGAAGAAAGTTGGTGGTGTGCACCGGGTGGAGAATGCCGAATCGCTGCGCCGCCAGCATCGCCTCGCAGCAGCAACCGCAGCAATTACAGATAAAGCTTACCCGTTCGCGCACGTTTTCGCCGAACTGCACCAGCTGATGGTCATAGGCCAGCTGCAGCAGATCCAGGCATTCTGCGGTATCGATCTCTCGTGCATGGCCGTGGCGGGAGAGCACCTCGCCGCAATGATTGAAAGTCATGCAGATGTTCATCGGCGCCTGGCACGCTCTGTCCAAATGGGCCATCTTATGACGGCAGTAGCACATCCCCACCGCGCGGTGGCTGGCGGATCGAATGACCTGGCTGGCTCGTTCATAGTCCAACACATAGAGCGCATGCTCCGGAGAAAGCGCCGGCTCATGCACGAACACGCGTCCCAGCTGCGTCTCGCCCCGGCCGAAAAGATCTTTGATGAAATCCTCCTCCACCGTGATATATTGATAATAAAGTTCGGAGAGGGTTTTCTGATCCAGATCGTCGCGGACGCGCATCAGGCTGAATTCAAAAAAACCTGCCATGGGCGGCGGCAGAGTGTAGGACATTCTCCCGTCCTGTTCGCCATCCAGCAACAGAGCCCGATCCGCCAATTGATCGAGAATGTTACGGGCCTGCGCTTCCGGCATCTTCCAGGCCCGGGCTGCATCCGCAGGCGAAAACGGTACGATGGGAAGCAGGGCCACCAGTCGCGCCTCTTGTTCGCTGAACAGCATTTTTAAAATCTGGAATAAAAGATCTGAAGGCGGCGCCCCTTGGGGAAATTTATTCAAACGGTGCGCCAGGGAGTGATAATCGGATTTCAACGCATGATGCGCCATCGACCTCCTCCATAACCAAGGCCTTCCATTCAGCCCAATGGGCCGGTGAACGGATATGTATGCCCCCCGGATGTTTGCAGCATTGTCATCGAAACGCAGAGCAGCCACCGATCAAGGCCGGGCGCACTCTGCATCCACTCGGGACCGGAGCGGCGTCACCCCTTGATCACCGCCAGCGGTTTCAGCTTGACCACCTTGACGGCCAGCCCTGCGGCAGCTACGGTTTCTACCACCTCGGTGACATCTTTATAGGCCGCGGGCATTTCCTCGGCCAGCGTCTCTCTGCTGGCCGCACGCACCAGAATGCCCTGACCAGCCAGTTCGCGATCCAGCGCACGGCCCTTGGCGCAGCGGGCTGCTTGAGTGCGGCTCATCACTCGGCCGGCGCCATGGCATGAGGAGCCGAAGGTCTCAGCCATCGCCCGCTGTGTACCCAGCAGGACAAAAGAGCAACGGCCCATATCTCCGGGGATTAGCACCGGTTGACCGATAGAACGATAGGCTTGCGGCACATCCGGATGATGGGGC
>JAKJDB010000556.1 GCA_022706175.1 Candidatus Zhuqueibacterota bacterium
GACTCCCTGGAGGAGTTTAAAGAAGAGTATTTTGCCGCGCTGCCCCAGGAGCTGAATACGCCGGCACGGGATAAACGGCTGATGCCGGGGGTGCAGGAACTACTCACCGCGCTCAACGCCCGCAACGACGTGTACCTCGGCCTGCTCACCGGCAACTGGAGGAAAAGCGGATACCTCAAGCTGGCCGTCTTTGGGCTGGACCGTTTTTTCACCTTTGGCGCCTTTTCCGATGATTCGGAGATCCGGCCGGATCTGCTGCCCTACGCGGTTCGGCGCTTTCAGCTCAAGTACAACCGCAAGCCGGAGCCGCAGGATATCTTTGTCATCGGCGACACGCCCAGCGATATTCAATGCGCCAAACCTCACGGCGCTGTGTCCGTGGCTGTGGCTGCGGCCCATTACAAGGAAAAAGATCTCGAACCTTTTCAGCCCGATCATATTCTGACTGATTTTACCGATCTGGACGCGGCGCTGCGGATCCTTGGATAAGCGGCAGGCTGCAAGCGGCGTTCTATTCACCGATTTTTTGGGAGAAGGATCATGGAACTGTTAACGGTGCGCATTGAAAATCCGGATGAGCTCAATTTCATCTTTGGCCAGACCCATTTCATCAAGACCGTCGACGATGTGCACGAGGCGCTGGTGTCCGCGGTGCCGGGCATTAAATTCGGTTTGGCTTTCAGCGAAGCATCCGGACCCTGCCTGGTGCGTTGCAGCGGCACGGATCCGGCGCTGATCGAGCTGGCCAGGAAAAACTGTCTGGCTGTGGCCGCGGGCCACTCTTTTATCATTTTTCTGGGCAACGCCTATCCCATCAATCTGTTGCGGGTGCTGCGCGAAGTGCCGGAGATCGTATCCTTCTATTGCGCCACAGCCAATCCGGTGGAGGTCATCCTTGCGCAAACCGATCTCGGCCGCGCGGTGCTCGGAGTTGTCGACGGTCAGTCGCCCAAAGGAGTGGAAACAGAGAGCGACGTGCAGCACCGCCGCGAATTCTTGCAAAAAATCGGCTATCGAGTGGGATAAAAGCGGTTTCGCCGGCTGCGGTTGTCCTCGAGCTGTTGCCAGGGGGGCGGAACATCGAACAGCCGATGGCTGCGCCAAAAACCCAGAGGATGTTTCAACAGCGTTGAACCAGAGGACGCCCCCGTCACGGCTATTGGACCGTAACCTCGTGGTCTTCACCGGCGTAGCGGAAAACCTTGTAAGTGAAAAATTAAAAAATGGATCCTAACGCAACCATTTTCTTGTGACCCTACCAGCGAGCCCGCCATGGAACTCTCGATCATCGATCTGTTTTTTTTCGCCCTGTTCTTTATCACGGTCATCAGTGTCAGCCTGTATAAAAGCCGGCAGGAAAAAAACACGGAGGACTATTTCCTCGCCGGTCGCGGACTGAAATGGTATCTCATCGGCTTTTCCATCGTCGCAGCCAACATCTCCACCGAACAATTCGTCGGCATGAGCGGCCAGGGCGCTGGTAACGTGGGCCTGGCCGTCGCCGGTTATCAGCTGTTCGGCTCCATCACCATTGTGCTGGTGGCGCTGTGGTTTCTGCCCAAGTTTTTGCGCGCCGGCATCTATACCATGCCGGAATACCTCGAATATCGTTATAACGCCACAGCCCGCGCCGTGATGGCCCTGGCCACAGTCGTCATTTATGTGGCTGTCACCACCCCGGCTGTGCTTTATTCCGGCGCCATCACCCTGCACACCGTGTTCGACATGGATGTTGCTCAGGCGGTCTGGCTGATCGGCGTGATCGCCATGGTCTACACCACCTGGGGCGGCCTCAAGGCAGTGGCCTGGGCGGATCTCTTTCAGGGCAGCGCCCTGCTCATCGGCGGATTGATGGTCCTGGCACTGGGGCTCAACGCCGTCGGCGGCATTGAACCATTTTTCAAGGCCAATGCCGACAAGCTGCACATGGTCCTACCTCGAGATCATTCAGAGATGCCCTGGACCGTGCTGTTGTTCGGATTATGGATTCCCAACTTTTATTATTGCGGCCTGAACCAGTTCATCATGCAGCGGACCCTGGCGGCGAAAAACCTGCGCCAGGGCCAGTGGGGCATTATCTTCGCCGCCGCCCTCTGGCTGTTGATCCCCTTTGCCATCGTCTTTCCCGGCATTCTCTCCCAGCAGCTGTACGGCAGCCGGCTGGCTTCAGCGGATCAGGCTTTTCCCACGCTGATTCGCAACCTGGTTCCGCTGGGGTTGCGCGGTTTCATCTTTGCCGCTCTGGCCGGCGCGGTCATCAGCACCCTGGCCTCTGTGCTCAACTCCGCTGCCACTATTCTCACCATGGATCTGTACAAACGCCACTGGGTCCGGGACGCTGGGCAAAAGTCGCTGGTCACCTTTGGCCGCATCATGACCGTGGTGTTCATGATCGTCGGCTGCTGGATTGCGCCTCAGCTCAATCACCCCCGCTTCGGCGGGATTTTTCATTACATTCAGGAATTTCAGGGCTACATCTCGCCCGGCATTCTGGCGGCGTTTATTTTTGGCTTTCTGGTGAAACGGGCGCCGGCTGCCGCCGGAGTGACCGCCCTGGCTCTCAGCGCACCCATTTACGGACTGCTCGCCTGGGGATTTAAGGATTTGGCGTTTCTCAATCGCATGGCCATCACTTTTACGACGCTGCTGGCCGTCCTTTCTCTGATCACATTAAAGTGGCCGCGCAAGGAAATAAAACCCATGCCCGAACGCAGTCAGATCGAGACGCATACACATCGTTCTGTGCCGATTCTCGGCAGCCTGGTGATCCTGGCGGTGATCGTTTTTTATCTCATTTTCTGGTAGACGGTCATGCATGAACTTTCCATCGCCCAATCCGTCCTCCGTTCCGTTCTCAGCGAGATGGACCGGCGTCGTCTGAGTTCTGTGAAAAAAATTCATCTGCGCATCGGTCCGTGGAGCGGGGTCATGGCCGATGCGGTGCAGTTCAATTTCGATGTATTGCGCGTCGACACGCCGCTTCGCGACGC
>JAKJDB010000557.1 GCA_022706175.1 Candidatus Zhuqueibacterota bacterium
CTGTGGCTATTAGCTGCATCTTATGTGAAAGCTGGGCTGAGTTGGGCGAGTTGCTGTAACAAAACCATGGGGTCATCCTGTCAGATGATCCATTTACCTTCATGCCGGCGCAGTCGGGCCGGCTTTGATCAAGAGGTTGTTATATGCAGTACAGAATATTAGGCCATACCGGGGTCAGGCTGCCGGCCATGGGGTTGGGGTGCATGGGCATGAGCCATGCCTATGAGGGCCGGGACGATGAGGAATCCCTGGCGACGCTGGAGCGCGCCCTTGAACTGGGCGTCACTTTTTGGGATACCGCTGATTTCTACGGCAACGGGGAGAACGAACGGCTGCTCGCCAGAGTGCTGCGCCGCAAGCGGGAAAGCCTTTTCATCGCCACCAAGTTCGGTTTCAAGCCGACCCCTGAAAATCCTTTCAGCGTGGACGCCTCGCCGGCGCATATGAGAACCGCTGTGGAGGCGAGTTTGCGCCGGCTTGGCATCGACACCATCGATCTGTATTACGCCCATCGCGTCGATCCGCACGTTCCGGTGGAGGAGACGGTGGGCGCCATGAGCGATCTGGTGAAAGAGGGCAAAGTGCGTTACCTCGGCCTGTCCGAGGCGTCGGCCGATGCCCTGGGCCGAGCCTATGCGGTGCATCCCATTGCCGCTCTGCAGAGTGAGTACTCTTTGCTGACGCGGGAGGTTGAAAAAGAGATCCTGCCGTTGTGCCGCAAATTGGGCATCGCTTTTATTCCGTTCAGCCCGCTGTCCCGCGGCCTGCTCACCCGTACCGTCGACGGCGCCCGCCTTGGTGATAAAGATTTCCGCAAGACTCTGCCCCGTTTTTCCGGGCCACACTGGGAGAACAACCGGCAGCTGGCCGATGCGTTCGCTGATCTGGCCTTGGCCAAACATTGCACGCCGGCGCAGCTGGGGCTGGCCTGGGTGCTGGCTCAGGGGGACTATATCATTCCCATTCCGGGAACCCGAAGAAGAAAACATCTGGAAGAAAATGTCGCCGCGTTGGATGTGGCGCTCACGGCTGAGGATTTTTCCGCCATCGAGGCGGTGCTGGCGCGTTTCCCCGATACCGGACCGCGCTATGCCGGCGCCATGGCCAGGCTGGCGGCAAAATAGGCGCGCGTTTGCCGATGATGCTTGTTGAGAATTTTAAAAGGTTGTGTGGAATTGAACGCCGCGAGGGTTATTAAACAGAGAGGTCGGTCATGCACTATCTGCTCTTTTATGATCTTGCTCCGGATTATTTGACCCGGCGTCAACAGTACCGGCGAGAGCATTTGACGCTCACCTGGAAATCGCATGCGGCAGGAGAACTGATCCTCGGCGGCGCTTTAGCCGACCCGGTGGACCAGGCGGTGCTGCTGTTTCAGGCTGAATCCAAAGAGGTGATCCACCGCTTTATCGAGGCTGATCCCTACGTCAGGAATGGTCTGGTCAAAAAGTGGACGATTCGGGAATGGACCACGGTGGTGGGCGAGGGGGCCGGCACACCGGTCAGGCCATAAGTGCGCTCCGAGACAAACTCTGTTGGAGTTGAGCAGCGGAATGTGCGCCTGCCTTTATTACCCCTGCGTTCATTCAAACCGATGGTCTGAATAGGTTTCCTCCACCTCCAGTCTGATCTTTTTCACCAGCACGCCGGCATAGACGCGCATCCAGGTGCGGGTGAGGATCAGCCGGTCGCCGGGGAGCACGGCGAAGGACATGCGCATGTGCAGCTCTTTGACGAATTTGGGATTTTTTGACGGCTGAATGTCGATCATGCGCACATCGCGGGTCTGCGGATCGATGTAATAGAGGCCCTCGAACCGTTCTTCATCTTTGTCGATGGCTGTTGCACGGATGCGCATCAGACTGTGGCTCTCCACCGTGGTATCGGCTAAAAGCTCGAACCGGTAAAAGGGACGCTTGTCGACCGCGAAGGGCAGCAGTTGCTCCAGCTCGAATTTTTTCTCCCGCCTTTCAGAGTGTTTGCCGTCCGCCTCCGCTTTTTCCTCTGCTTTCGCCGCTTCAGCGGCCGTTGCCTGAGTGATGTCTTTTTCCACTCCGTCCTTGATCTCTGTGGCGCGAAGGATCTGCTGCCGGCTGCGGCCTTCCGTAGTGTAAATCTTTTTCTCTATGCGCACTATTTTTTCCGGCTGCCAGGTTTTGTCCATGGTGCGGGAGATGGAGAGCACCGCCATGCTGATGTTTTTATAATCCGCATAGCTGCGGCTGCGCCGATCGACCTGGGCCACCAGGGAGTCGAGTTGAATTTGGCTGTACAGGGGGCATGCGGAAAGCGCGAGCATAACAGCGGTGCAAAGAACTCTTTTCATACTCTCACTCCTGATAGAGTTTGTTCCAAGCTTTTAGCATGGAATGGCCTTATGAGGGTTGGTCACGAAAAAAGAGCGCCTATTTTCATGCGAGGCTTTAGTCGTTCGAGGCGCGTTGAAGCCGGCTACAATAGCCGGTTTATAGCCTGGCCGATCGGGTAAAATAAAAAAGGACTCTTTGGAGTCCTTTTTTATTTGTAGCGGCGGAGGGACTTGAACCCCCGACCTATGGATTATGATTCCACTGCTCTACCAGCTGAGCTACACCGCCATACTTATCAAGTCTATTAATATAAGAAAAAAATAGTTTCTCCGCAAGAAATTTCAGTGATTCTCACTCGTAGCCCAGGGCTTTTTTCAGCGGCGCCAGGCTGATCAGGGACCACGTTTCCACCGCCGCTTCGCTGGATTCGCTGATCTCCTGTAATTCCTCAATGGACAAAAAACCTCCCCAGGCGATCTCCTGGTCGCGCGGACGAACGGTCCTGCAGTCGGTGTACACCAGATAGAGGATGCCGAAATGCACTGATCCGACCTCGGTGTGATCGTCGTTGATGTAGCCGAGAATCTGCGGCGGATCATAGGCGTCGATCATCACCTCTTCCGACAGCTCGCGCTCCAGGCTCGCGAGAAGCGGATTGCCGTTCTCGATGTCGATC
>JAKJDB010000023.1 GCA_022706175.1 Candidatus Zhuqueibacterota bacterium
TGCCGACGTTCTGCACATAGCCGGACATGGGGAACGAATCGGTGGTCTGGACGGTCAGCCCGTTTTCCGTGGCCACGGCGGCCAGCGAGGCGGCGGACGCCGCTCGGCTGTACGCCGCCTGGCATTTTTCTTTCGCAGCGGTCATGGCTTTATCGTGTTTGAGTTTGTTGACGATCTGTTCTTTCACTTCCGCCAGGCTTTTCACGTGCTCAGGCAGGATGTCCATAACCTGCAGCACCAGGTAGCCGCGTTCGATCTGGAACACATCGCTGACCGTGCCTGCTTTACTGCGGAA
This sequence comes from Candidatus Zhuqueibacterota bacterium, assembly GCA_022706175.1. The sequence goes on from JAKJDB010000023.1 coordinate 296, forward strand.
GACGAAATTGTTCACGCGGGACTCCATGCCCACCTCGGGGATAAACCCTCCGGAGAAAAACGGTTGACTTTTTTTGCACACCAGGTTTTCCGCTTTGGCGATGGTGGCGAGGTTGGATTCCTTGGCCGCCTCGGCCAGATAGGCTGCTTCCTCGCGCAGATTTTCCCGCGTCTTGGGACTGATCTCGTATTTAAGCAGGATGTGTTTAGCCAGGACCTGCGGCTCCTTGTTCTCTACCCTTTTGTCTTCGACTTTGATGATATGCACGCCGAACTGGGACTCGACCGGGCCGACGATGTCGCCCTTGGCGGCTGCGAACGCCGCTTCTTCAAAGGGTTTGACCATCTGGCCTTTGCCGAACCAACCGAGATCGCCGCCGTTCTTGGCCGAACCGGTGTCCTGGGAGTAGATCTGCGCCAGGTTGGCAAAGTCGGTTCCGGATTTGGCCTCCTGAATGATGTCGGCAGCTTGGGTTAGGATCGCCTCGCTGTCCGCCTTGGTGGCTTTGAACTCCAGCAGCACGTAATCGATGATCCGTTGCTCCGCCTGCTCATAGTCTGCTTTGTGTTCATCATAATACTTTTTGATTTCGTTTTCAGAAGGAGCGGCTACGGAGGCGGCAAACTGATCCGCGGCAAAGAGCACATACTCTGCTTTGGCTTTCAGGTTGCGCTTCATATATTCCTGCCGGGCGTCATCTTCGGTCACCACCGCAGAGGCGCGGACGAGGTTGTCCAGTTTGCGCATGGGCAGGGAGGAGCGCAGGTAGTCTTCCACCGCGGTCCAGAACTGGCCGGCGCCGGGATTGTCCAGCGCGGCCTGATAGCTCTTCATGTTGAAGGCGCCGGTGCTGTCCTGGAACACCTTGTTCTGGCGCAGCTCCTGCGGCGGATTGTTGTAGATCTCTTCGAGGATCTCATCGTCGGAAGCGTCGAGATGGACCTTTTTGACCACATCGCTGAGCAGGCGCTGCTGCACCAGCGTTTCGAACACTTGGTTCTCGATCTGCTGCAGCTGATAGCCTTCCGGATCGCTGCCTGATTGTTCGCGATACTGAGCGAGTTCGTTTTGATAGCGTTGGGTGAACTCTTCGTAGTGAATTTCATTGCCGTTTACCGAGGCGATGACGCCCTGGGGTTGGTCCCGTTTGAGCCCCCCCATGCCCCAGTCCACGACAATGGTGGCAATGAAGGCAAAGACCAGAATCATCAGGATGGTCTTGGTGCCTTCGCGCAGTTTATTCATCATTCCCATTTGGATCCCTCTTGTTAGGATGAGCTAAAGAGCTAAAACATGATAAATTAAGACAAATCCATCAAAGAATCAAGGGTTTTTCCCGATGCAGCGTCGTTTGTGCATGAAAAAGGCCTGCGGATTTTCCGCAGGCCTTTGGGAGGTATCCGTTTGGGAGGAAGGAACGGATGGCTTCTGCAACTCGACCTCGGCAACCGGCCGACGAACGCCGGTTCGGGAAAGGCAGGGTCTACTTGATCAGCGCCATTTTCTTGACCTGATGATAGGAGCCCGCTTTCATCACATACAGATACATGCCCGAGGGCAGAGAGCGGCCGTCAAAGTTGATTCTGTGAATGCCGGCGGCGAGTTTGCCGTCCACCAGCGTGGCCACTTGGCGGCCGAGCAGATCAAAGACCACCAGCTGAACGCGTCCCTCTTCCTTCACCTTAAACATGATCTCGGTGGTGGGATTGAAGGGATTGGGGAAATTCTGGCCCAGCTCATAGCGATCCGGAACAGCAAGGTTGATCTCCTTGATATCCGAGAGCATCACCTGGCCGTCGGTGTCGATCTGTTTCAGCCGATAATAATATTTGCCGCTGACCACGTCCTTGTCCACATAGCTGTAGGATTGTGCGGCGGTGGTGGAGCCGGCGCCGGACAGAAACGCGATCTTTTCAAAGGTCTGGCCGTTCTGGCTGCGCAGCACTTCAAAACCAAAGTTGTTGGTTTCGCTGACCGTCTTCCAATCCAGGGTCACCTCGTAGCCCCAGCCGCGATCGCGACAGGCGGCGGCAAAGGAGACCATCTCCACCGGCAGCGCGGCGTTGCCCACGTTCTGCAGTCCGCCGGTTTCCGCTTCACTGAGTGTCACATATCGGCTGGAGCTGCGGGCGCCGGCAAAGGCGCCGGTGCCGATGTTGGTGAACAGCACCACCAGGGTATCGCCGGCCTTCCAGGCGGGCAGGATGGAGGCGAAATCCATCAGGTTAATCATCCAGCCGCCGGTATCGGAGCAAGAATCCGCCGCCGTCGTATCGACGATATCGCTGGTGAGATAGGCGCGATAGATGATCTCTTTTTCCAAAGGAATCGAGGCATCGGGATTTTGCACCGTGCCGTAAATGATGTTGTCCAATTGGGCGAACCCAATTCCGGCCGTGCCCAGCAAAAAGCCCAGCATGACCGTTGTTATAAGCATTCTGTATTTCATGATATAACCTCCAAACAATTCTGGGTAAAGGGGGGGCGAAGGCCGCCCTCCCCATTTGATTCGCTTATTGCGGCCATGTGGCTGGTGCGCTGGTGCTGGCGTTGATCAGCACGGGTTCACCAGGGGCAATGGAAAAATTTTCCGTTTGACGCGAGATGCCGGGAATGTAGACTTGGCTGAAGCGATTCTTCGCCGGATCGAGCTTGAGCACCGCGCGTACGCCGCCGATAGCCGCCGCCAGACCGGAGGCGTTTTGAATCGTGAGCTTGTCCAGAGGCAGAGTGATTTCCGTGTATTTGCCCGCAGCGCTCCGGTTGATGGTGAACCGGATGGAAGCGGGATCGGGCACGGCGCCGGTCATGAACCATTCTTCAGCCGCCAGGTGGTTGACCGCCACGAGCACCGGTGCGCCGGCGCTGAGGGTGAAATCGTCCTTGGCGCGGCTGATGCCGGGGATAAAGACCTTGCTGAACCGGTTGGTGGTGGAATCCAGTTTGACCACCGCCACAACGCTGCCGACCGAAGAGGCCACCTGGCTGGCTTTGGCCAGCGTGCTGTTGATCAGCGGCAGGGAAAGATAGGTGTAGGCGGTCTGCGTCGGAACCGTTGGTCTGTTGATGGCGAATCCATACTTGCCGACCCGGTCGGTGATCTCGGATTCATTGTCGCTGTCGATGGCGCGCACGCAAAAGTACTTGCGCAATTCCGGACCGTTAAAGCTGAACGCGGTATCCGCCGTGGTGATGACCAGCTCTCCTTCGCTTTCCGGGTCAAAATAGGCTTTGGCCCCATGGCTGAACACCTGATAGCGCACGCCAAAAAGCTCGGGGGTGTTGTTGATGCCGTCGGTCACTTTGCGCCAGTGCAGTTGCACGGTGACGCCGGCTTTGTCCGCTGCAATGGCGGCGGGTTTTTTCGGCGGAATGTTGTCGATCGCACGCCCGCTGCCCATGATCGTGCCGGACATGAGTTTTTCGCTCTGCACCGCAGCAAGGGTGGCGTCCGCCGTGCGTTTGCCGGAGATCACCGGCCGGCCGCGGTCGCGCAACAGAACCGGATGGAGATCTGTCAGAGTCAGCGGGCCGTCGCTCGTTGGGGCCGACAGCGCGGCGATCGTCTTGCTGGGATCCCATACCGCACGCACCCAGAAGCGGGCGGAATCCTGGTTGCCGAAGAACAGCTTGACGCGCATCGAATCCCGGGCTGTGCCGGTGGTGTCGGTCGCGGTGATGGTCTCGGTGTAGGTATAAATTTTCCCGCCCTGCTCGAAAAAGATCTCATAAAAGCTGACAGCGGGCTGAACGCCGAATCCCGGGTGGTTGGCGGAAAAATCCCAGGTCAGGTTGACAAAGCCGCCCTGATCGCCCGGCACGTCGCTGACGGTCAGCCGGTTCGGCGCATCGATGGTCGGATCGATGACCGTGAACGGATCCGAGGTGCTGTAGAACCGGTCGTAGCTGTCGTGTCTCACCGTGAGGGTGAGCAGCAGATTGGTGGTGGTCTCATAGCTGGTGATGGTGAAATAGCCGACGCCGTTGTGCAGTCTCTGCAACCCGTCGGGCAGATCGATGTTGTCCTGCGATAGATTGCTGGAGAGGGTGAACTGCTCCGGGAAATTTTCATCCACATTGCCATAGCGATCGCGTGCGATCACCTCGATGGTGAAAGGAACGCCGCGATAGATCTCTCCGTCCGGGACCAGCGAGATATCGAATTGGCTGGCGGAGTGCGAACGGACGGTGAAAGAGGCGGTCTGCTGGTTGACGTTGCCCACCAGGTCATAGACCTTGCCGTCCTGTTCCGGATAAAAACGCAGCAGGCCTTCCTGATTCGGCAGCCACCAGGATTGAGAGACCGCGTGCAGCCAAACGCGGCCGGGGCTGCTTTCGGCTACATTGTCGAACACCCAGCTGATCTCATAATCCACGCCCATATTCAGATAGAAATCCCATTTGCCGAGCGTACCCTCATCGATGTCCTCGCTCAAATCGACTTGCACCTCATTGGTGCTGATGGTGCGGGCGGCCATGATGGCCGGGCCGGCTTTATCGCGCACCGGCATCAGCGGATCCGGCAGCGCTCGCATCACATTGTCCGCCCAGTCGGCAAACCCCAGGCCTGCGGCCACCTGAGCGAAAAGCACATCGCCGGTGTCGCCGCCATAGGGGGTGAGAGAGGGTCCTGAGCCTATGGTTTCATTAAAACGAATATACACTTCCACCGTATCGACATAATCCGGAGAGCCCGGGTAGACGCTGAGATCCACGCCGAGGTTCTGTTTGGTGCCGTCATAACCGGTGATGGTCCAGTTGGCCGGCCGGAAGGATTTGATCGGGTAAACCGGTGACTCCGGATCGAACACCAGGCGCAGATGATCCAGCTTGCCGTCATAGTCCCGATCCACGGTCTCCAGCTGGAGCAATTTCGGCGCGATATCGTCGCGTTTGACCGGCACGTCGGAGCCAAGCAGGCTCGGCGGTGCATTGCTCAAACTGAAATCGTCATCCCATTGAGTGTTGCCGTTGTTGCCGGCGGAGGCCAAGTCCCGGACCACATTGGGATTGAAAAAGTTGATGGCGCCGCTGTCCAGTTTGGTCCATTCGCTGCCCATATGGTTGAGGTACACCACGCTGTCGCGGCTGCTGCCGGAAAGCCCGGTATAGTACACATTGACGCCGTTGTACAGAGAACCATCGACAAACCATTTGAAGCGGGAGTTGCTGGCCGGCGAAGTCGGCCAGGCGGCGGTGTTCACTTTTTCGCTGAAAACCATACGAATGCGTTTCTTGCCTGCGGTGAAGGCTTTGATCAGGGCCGGTCCTGCTTTATCGCGCGCCTGCAAGGCATAGCCGTTGTTGCTGGAAAGAATCGTATCGGTGGCGTACAGGTCCTCGCACAGCCCCTGATTGTAGAAATCCCTGAATCCATTGGAGACGCCGGGGTTGTAATAGGATAAAACCGGTACCACGCCGGTGTTGGCGATTTTAGGCGTCGTGGCGATCAGGCGCAGGCGAACGGTGTCGTACGCAGCGCTCCAGTAGGTCACGCTTCCGGTCAATCCGGCGATGCCGGTACCGGAAACCGAGAAACCCTCGGTGCTGGTGCGGGACGGGTCCATGGCGTGGTCAAAGACCACCTCGAGATAATCCAGAACGCCCCAGCCGTTGAGACCGCCGGTGGCCAATTCAGACGGCAGGGCGTCCACCGTGTTGAACGCCAGAATGTTGGGCAGAATGCCGTCCTGAATGGTGACCAGTGCGCCGCGGGACGGCGCCGGTCGTCCCGGCGGCATGGCGGCATTGGAAAGACCATTATAATTGTTAAGCAAGTCCTTCACCACACTGTCGGCCATAAACTGGATAGTGCCGGTGACGTTAGCGTCTGGAAAATTATTGGTCAGCTGAAAATCCAGCACGTTGCTGCTGGCGCTGCTGATGACTGCAGAGATGGGATTGGTGCCCTCGTCGCCGGCCGGAAGGTAAATTTCAAAATCCGTGTTGCCGGTATCGATGGTTTCGATGTTGACCGGTTCACTGAAGGTCACTTCGATCTGCCGGCTGGTCAGCGCGCTGGCCAGGGGTTGGCGGCGCATGGCGCGTTTAGTTTTGGCGCGGACGATGACCGGTCCGGCCTTGTCCTCCAGGGACAGAGAATTGGATTCCGCATAATGAAGTTTTTGCGACGAACTGGCTTCGCGGAACTTGTCCGCTTCGCCCGGAGGCGGCACATAGGTGAGGATGCCGGACATGCCGGTGTTGTAATCAGACGAGTTGACAAAAATGGTGAAGCGGCGTTTGGTGCCGTTCCAGTCGCCGACGCTGACCAGGCTTTGAATGTGCGTTTCCGTGCTCACCAGCCCGGAGAACATGGTCGGCGTGGCCAGAGTGTTGCTGGTGCGCATATCTTCGCTCCACACCAGATCGATCCGATCCACATAGCCGTCAAAAGCCGTCTTGCCGCCGGCGCCGTCGTCATAGTAATAGGCGTGGCGGATGGACGGCTTGATGCCGTCGTCGCTGGTGCGAAAGCCGGAGTCGATCTGCAGCGCCAGCTCAAAGCTGCCCACGCGCAGCGCACCGGCGTTGACCAGCATGACCCGCGGCCGGATCGCTGTATTATAGCCTGCGTTGTCCTCCCACAGAGAGTCGGCTTTCGGCGAACGGCCTTTGTGAATGGGAATGTAAAAGTAGGCATCCCGGTCGCCGCCGGCTACGCCCGGAGGGCTGGTGACGATGCTGTCGCCGCTGACAGAATAGGTATCCTGCCAGCCGAAAGCATCGGACGGGTTGGTTTCGTTGTCGTTGCCGTCAAAATTCAAGTCCACCAGAAAGGATACGCCGGTGAACTGATCGTTCAAGTTGTCCCCGCTCAGGGTGGACCCTTTGACTTGGATCTTGATCCATTTGGCGTAGCCGCTCTTGGTCGGGTCTGCTGTCTCGCGGTTGACAATCGTCGCCAGTTGCGCATATGACGAGACGGCCATGACCAGGAGCAGTAGAACCGTAGTGAGTAAGTAGCTTTTGGTCCTATTCATGTTTTGCCTCCCTTTGGTTCTTGGTATCGAGTCGGTGCAATGATGCCTCCCAAAACAACCGAAAAAGCTTTCGGACTAATCATTCTCGGCAAATTCAGTGCCATGGTTGCGACAAATGATCGATGACAGTCAAATAATGTAACCAGCTCCGCAAAAATGTTAAAACATCAACTGTTTGTTTATATGTGGATTATATTTTTCATCGCCACAGCGGTGCGCTTGCCCGCGAGCGCCGGCCGGAGAAAAATACAGCCATGGTAAAATTATCGTCACTGCGTGAAACATTTGTGCGGGAATGAAACAAATTCGGCCATGAATTGCAAAACTGTAATCGCAAATCCGTTTTGATTTGGCGAATGGTTTTCGTAAATTTTACAATGATCGCAATACAGGAAGTTGAATTTTATTAGTGAAAAGGCATTCCTGGAATGAATCCCGCGGCTGAAATTATGTGCTGCGGTGGACAAAGGTGGTAACCCATGACCATTAGGGCCACCGGTGGGGGGATTGCCTGACTCCAGATGCCTGATCCGTTAAATGTACAATGAAAATAATGAGAAAAAAAGTATTTTTTACCAATCAGCTGTTTTCTCTTATCGGTGATGTGGCCGACAGCGTCGACGTGCCGGTCTATGTGGTGGGCGGATATGTACGCGACCGGCTGTTGGGCAAAACCGGCAAGGATATTGATTTCGTGGTCATCGGCGATGGGCCGGCGTTTGCGCGATTGCTGGCCGAGCGTTTGACGCATGGCCGCTGCACCGTGTATCCCAAGTTCGGCACGGCCATGCTCTCTTATCGCAACTATGTGCTCGAGTTCGTCGGCGGCCGCAAGGAAAGCTATCGCGGCCATTCGCGCAACCCCGAGGTGGAGGGGGCGGATCTGCAGACGGACTTGGCCCGGCGTGATTTTACCATCAACGCCATGGCCGTGGGGTTGAACGCCAAGGAATTTGGCCGGCTGTACGATCCATTCAACGGACAGGCTGATCTGCAACAAGGCGTGCTCCGCACACCGCTTGATCCGGAACAGACCTTTCATGACGACCCTCTGCGCATCCTGCGCGCCGTCCGTTTCGCCTGCCGGTTCCATTTTCGTCTGGAGGAGAGAACCCGGCAGGGGCTGATCGAGAAGAGAGAACGGTTAAAGATCATCTCGCAGGAGCGCATCACTGATGAGCTGTGGAAGATTCTGGCCGCCTCCAAGCCCTCACTGGGCTTTCGTTTGATGGAGGAGACCGGAATTCTGGAGATCGTTCTGCCGGAGATCCTGGCGCTCAAGGGCGTGGAGCAGATCGGCCGCTACCGCCACAAGGATGTCTTTGATCATACGCTCAAGGTGTTGGATAACGTGGCGCGGACATCGGACAGCCTGCCGCTGCGGCTGGCGGCGCTTTTTCATGATGTAGCTAAACCGCAAACCAAAGAGTTCAAACAGGGCACGGGCTGGAGCTTTCACGGTCATGAAGAGTTGGGCAGCCGCATGATGGCGGCCATCGGCAAACGGCTGCGTCTGTCCAACGAGACGGTGGAATATTGCCAGAAACTTATTCGCTTGCACCTTCGTCCCATCCATCTGGCGGAAGAGGGGGTGACCGACTCGGCGGTGCGCCGGCTGATTTTTCAGGCCGGAGAGGAGATGGACGATCTGATCACTCTGTGCCGGGCCGACATCACTTCCGGCAATGAAAAGTTGGTGGCCCGGCATCTGGCCAATTTCGACAGTGTGGCAAAACGCATGCAGGAAGTGGAGGAGAGCGATCGCCTGCGACGTTTTCAGCCGCCGGTTCGCGGCGAGGAGATCATGCAGGTGCTGGGATTGACCCCCGGTCCGTTGGTGGGAAAAATCAAGACCGCCATCGAGGAGGCTATTCTAAACGGCCAGATCCCCAATGAGCACGATGCGGCGTTCGACTATATGATGAGAATCAAGGACGACCTGCTGCCCAAGTCCGGTTGACGCGTCCCGCCCCGGCAAAGATTCTTTTAGCCTTATGAAACTTTTACCGTTTTCATACGTCTTTGTAACTGTTGTCTTTTAATATTTTCTGGAGGAAAAACCGATGGATCAAGAATCAAGCGCTCCGGTGGTTTCCCCCCAGCCGCTGTCAGGGCTATGGGCACGGATCATCAATGTTTTCGTCGATCCGCAGAAAACGTTTCAGGCCGTGAAGCTAAAACCGGATTGGCTCGTGCCGGTGCTCATCTTCGCCGCGGTCATGGGCTTGTTCGGCTATTTCCAGATGACTGATCCAGGATTGGTGCAAGCGGCGAAAACGCTGACCATGGACAAGCTCGAGGGTAAGAACTTGACCGCGGAGCAGATCGACGCCGCCCTGGCCATGGGCGACAAGTTCCGCGTCTTTACGCCGATTCAAAGCGTCCTCTTTCCGTTGCTGATGTTTGTCGTGCTCGGCGCCGGGGTGTGGCTCTTTGTCGGCAACACGCTGTTGGGCGCCAGATCCCGCTACGGACAGATGGTGTCGGTCACCGCGTATACGCTGCTCATCACCGCTCTGGGAACGCTGATCAAGCTTCCGGTGATGTTGTCCACCAGCAATTTGTTCGTCCATTTCAGTCTGGCCACGTTTATGCCGGATTCCAGTCGTGAGACCTTTCTCTACAAGTTTTTAATGTCAGCCACGGATCTTTTTTCCATCTGGGCCATGGCGGTTCTTTCCATCGGCATCGCCGTCATCTGCGACCTCAAGATCAACAAAGTGTGGCCCATCGTGGTCGTCGTAAATCTGCTGGTCTTTGCCCTCTCTGCGCTGGCCATGTAACCGGGAGACCGGCGATCTCTTTCCAGCGCTGTGTACCTGTAACCGCTTATCATTTCAACTGTGGAGTACCAAAGCATGAAACGCCTGTGCACGCTTCTGATCTTTTTTGCGATGAACATCGCTCCTTCTTTCGGCCAGGCCGTTGCCCCTATGACGCTGCAGGACTGCATCAACACGGCTCTCAAGAACAACTCGAGCCTGCGCATCGAGGAACAGCGGCTCGAATCCGCCGCAACCAATGTCACCGACGCCTATTCCGAAGTGCTGCCGACGCTGAACACCTCGTTCGGTTCCGGCGTACGTTATTCCGGCGCTTCGGTTTACAAAAAACTCACCAACGTTTTTGATCCGGTCACTCTGACCCCCAAGTTGGATCCGATCACCGGCAATCCGATTCAGGAAGAGGTGACGATCTATCAAAAGAGCCAGCAGGTGAAATCGCACAGCGCCTCGGCGTCGTTGAGTCAAACGATTTTTAACCTCGGCTCGCTGTACAACATCAAGGCGGCTAAGGTGGCGGAGCAGGCGGCGGATCACTCGGTCAGGAACACCCGTTTGGCGGTGATCCTTTCGGTGAAGGAGGCCTATTATGAGCTGCTCAAGGCCAACCGCCTCAAGGCGGTGTACGACGAAGCCGTGAAACTGGCTGAGGAGGAATTGGTCGATGCGCAGGCGCGGCTGGATATCGGCATCTCTTCGCAGGCGGAGGTGTTTCAGGCCAAAGTGAACCTCGGCACGCAGCGCACCAGTGCGCTGAACCAGGAAAACGTGGTGGAAATGGCCAAGGCGAATTTGAACAACGCCATGGCGCGCGACACCAATCTGCCGGTTGATGTTATCGAGGACCAAACCGACCCTATTTTTCCCACCCTCACCTTTGATGAGGCGGCCCGCACGGCTCTGCAGAACAATGAGTCGCTCAAAGAGCTGGGCTTGAACGTCAAGACCTCTTTTTACAACATCAAACAGGCGCAGACCCGCTATCTGCCGACCGTCGGCGGCTATCTGTCCTACAACCGCAACAACGACGACATCGGCCGCGTCTATAGCACCGGCCTGGACCGGGATTACTCGGCCAGCCTCGGCGCCAGCCTGAATTTGAACCTGTTCAACGGTTTTTCGGACAAGGCGGGGGTGCAGCGCGCCACCATCAACCATCGCATTGCCCAAGAGACCTATAATGAGAATCAACGCAATGTCCTGGCTTCGGTGAAGCAATATTTTTTACAGTTGGAAGCGTATAAGGACATTCTCGAGATCAATAAGCAAAACATCGAGGCGGCGCAGGAGAACCTGCGGCTGCAGCTGGAAAAGAGGCGCGTGGGAGCAGGCACCGAGTTGGAGGTAACGCAAGCCCAGACCGAGTTGACCCGTGCGCAGGCCAATTATGTCAACGCCGAGTACAACGCCAAGATAGCCGGCGCGCAACTGGAGATGGTGATGGGCGTGGAGAACATTCGCCAATAAAGGCGCAGACGGCCGACCCTGACACGGATTTCTGTTTCTGTCTTTTTATTCAAGATATGGAGAAAGTGAATGTCGAAAAAGACCAAGCTGATCATTTTTTTAGCAGGCGCCCTGGTGCTGGCGGCCATGATTTTTTACAATGTGCGCAAGGGTAAATCCGCCGCCGTCGATGTGACGCTGGCGGAGGTGAAAAAGGGCGACATTACCAAAGTAGTGTCCGGTTCCGGCAAAGTGCAGCCGGAAACCGATGTGAAAATTGCGGCGCGCATCTCGGCGGAGATCATCGCCATTCATGTCAAAGAGGGCGACCAGGTCAAAAAAGGACAATTGCTGGTGGAGTTGGACCGGCAAAGGTACGAAGCGCAGCTGGAGCAGGTCGCCTCTCAAGTCGCTTCCGCCAAGGCGGCGGTTAAAAAGGCGGAGGCGGACTATACGCGCGTCAAAGACCTGTTCAGCAAGAATCTGACCTCGCAAGCGGAGCTCGATGCGGCGGAGGCGACGCGAGAAGCGGCGGTCAGCCAGCTGGATCAAAGTCTGGCCTATCTGAGACAGTGCCGCGACGATCTGGAGAAAACCCGATTGAATTCCCCCATCGACGGCACGGTGACCAAGCTGAACAAAGAGAAAGGGGAGATCGCCGTCGGTTCGCAGTTCTCCGCCGACGTCATCATGAATATCGCGGACCTCAGTTTGATGGAGACCGTGGTGGAGATCGATGAGAATGAGGTGGTACTGGTCTCTCTGGGCGACAGCGCCCGGATCGAGGTGGATGCCATCCAGGATACGACGTTCAAGGGCATCGTCACCGAGATCGCTCACACCGCCACCACCCGCAATGAGGGCACGCAGGAGCAGATCACGAATTTTGAAGTCAAGGTGCGGGTGATCTCCGATGTGGCCCGACTGCGGCCGGGGATGTCCGCCACCGTGGATATCGGCACCGATACGCACAAGGGCGTTCTCTATGTGCCGATCCAATGCGTCACCGCTCGGGCGGTGAAAGCGGACTCGGCCGAGAGCGTAAAGGGGAAACAACGTCACAAAGACAAGGAAGCGGTTCGGCCGGGTGAAGAGCAAAAGGCGCCGCAGCAGGAGGTGGTGTTTGTGGTTGAAAACAACATCGCCAAACAGACGCCGGTGAAAACCGGGATCAGCGACGACAATCATATCGAAATCATCTCGGGTCTGAAAGAGGGGCAGAAGGTGGTTTCGGGCAGCTACAAGGCGCTGTCCAAGCTTCTCAAAGACGGCGATCTGATCAAGGAGAAGAAGGGGATGCAGTTCAAAGAGGACGACAAGGACAAAAAGGCATCGTAACAGTGTGAGGGTTTAGTTTAAAGGAATCGGCACATGCTCATCCAACTGGTCAACCTATCAAAAGTGTATGATATCGGCGCGGTTCGTGTGGAAGCGCTGCGCAGCATTAACCTCTCCATCGAGCGGAACGAGTACGTGGCCATTATGGGCCCCTCCGGATCCGGCAAATCGACGCTGATGAACGTCCTCGGCTGCCTCGATACGCCCACCAGCGGCGAGTACCTGTTGAACAACAACCGGGTCAGCGAGATGGACGACGATCAACTGGCGGAAATCCGTAACCGCGAGATCGGCTTTGTCTTTCAGACGTTCAACCTGCTGCCGCGCGCCAACGCCCTGCATAACGTAGAACTGCCTTTGATTTACAACGGTACGCCGACGCAGCAGCGCCGGCAGCTGGCCAAAGAGGCGCTGGAAAAGGTCGGCCTGGAAGATCGCATGCATCATAAACCGAACGAGCTCTCCGGCGGCCAGCGCCAGCGGGTGGCCATCGCCCGGGCGCTGGTAAACAATCCATCGATCATTCTGGCGGATGAGCCCACCGGCAACCTCGATTCCAAGACCGGCGATGAGATCATGGAGATTTTCGAGACACTGCATGAGCAGGGCAACACCATCATCCTGGTCACCCACGAGGAATATATCGCCGAACATTCGGACCGCATCATTCGTCTGCGCGATGGTTTGATCGAGCGCGACGAGTCGACGCCGAGGTAGCCCATGCCCCGTTTTTTACTCTATGCCGCAGAAGGCGTAAAAATCGCCTATGAGGCGCTTAAAGCCTACAAGCTGCGTTCCATTCTGACCACGTTGGGCATTGTCATCGGCGTCACCACGGTGATCACCATCGTATCCCTG